>CAMLGR010000085.1 GCA_946479615.1 uncultured Bacteroidota bacterium
TTAATCGTTGGCCGTATTTCGCATTACCCCGTATTCACCTTAGCGTACCTGCACATGGGCATTTTACTATACATCAACTTTCTTCACACCTGCATCGAATGCAGTTTTTGCAGCATCTGCAGAAGCCATTTGGGCTGCATATGGAGTGTTCTTTTTAGAACCCTTGAAACCCATTTTACCGGCACTGCTCCAGGAAATAACCTGGCCATTCTTGTTGGTAAGGCTGATAATGATGTTGTTGAAAGTGGCAGAGATATGGGCGTCGCCATAGGCATCTACTTTTACCACTCTTTTCTTGGAAGACGCTTTTGGACCACCCTGCGCTCCCTGTTGTGCTTGTGCTTTTGCCATGATTGTGTACTGAGGTAATCTTTAAGTTTTAAAAATCGACCGGTATAACCCGGTTAACCAATTCCTCCTGCCGACTTACTGCGCGATCCGGAACTGATTCTTCTGGTAAGTCACTGCCGGTGACGAGGTCACCGGCAGCCAATTTATTTCTTCGGCGCCTTCTTTTTACCGGCTACCGTCTTACGTTTACCTTTTCTTGTACGGCTGTTTGTCTTGGTACGCTGACCACGAACCGGCAACCCTTTACGATGACGAAGACCACGGTAACAGGCAATATCCAGCAAACGCTTGATACTGGTCTGTACTTCAGAACGCAACTGTCCTTCCACTTTCAGTTCTTCAGTGATCGTGTTACGAATGGCATTCAGATCATCATCATTCCACTCGTGCACTTTCTTATCACGACTGATGCTATTCTTATCGAGGATATACTTTGCAGTAGAAGGTCCGATACCATATATATAGGTAAGACCAATTTCTCCTCTTTTACTTTTGGGTAAATCAACACCGGCAATACGAGCCATATAGAATTCTAAATTTTAATGTTTAAATTAATTATCCCTGACGCTGCTTGAAGCGGGGATTCTTTTTGTTGATTACATACAGCTTGCCTTTCCGACGAACGATCTTGCAATCAACGCTGCGCTTTTTAATAGATGCTCTTACTTTCATTTTTATAAGCTTTACTTGTACCTGAATGTTATTCTTCCCTTTGATAAGTCATAGGGGCTCATCTCCACACCCACTTTATCACCCGGTAAAATCCGTATGTAGTGCATTCTCATTTTTCCTGAGATCGTAGCAAGGATTTCGTGGCCGTTTTCGAGCTTTACCCTGAACATGGCGTTCGATAAAGCCTCTACGATTGTTCCATCCTGCTTGATTAGCGGTTGTTTAGACATACAAATTTTAGGGGTGCAAAGATAGGAGTACCAACCCGAAAAAAGAAAAATAGACCCTTTTTTTTCAGAATGCGTGGGTAAAAAGAAAGTAAAAGTTCAATTTAAGCCTAAAATGCTCCTTTTCAATGCATTTCCAGGGGCACTTTGGTCATATCCAGGTGCAGATTTTGAAGCTGGTGCACCTGCAGGGGAATACTGAAATGGCGCCTGTCCTCCCGCCACCACATTTCCACGTTGGAAAAATCGCCTTTTTTAGGGGTTACCAGACGAAAAGAATCCTTTTTGTACTTGACACCCCCGTCCTGCTCTTCTTTCGTAAAACCAAGATTGGCAAGCTGGATGTCGTCCACGGGGATGGCGCGCATTTCTTCCATACTATACCAGAATTCCTGCACCCCGTTATTGACCAGGGCCTGGTGATCCTCATGGCTGACCTTTACCACCGTTCCTGTTCTCTCAATGCCTTCGTCATTTACGGAAATAATATCGCCGGGTTTAAGATCTACTAGTTTGAGCATAGCAATTCGTTTTAATGTTATCCGAATTTAAGAAAATCTGAAGACTTCTTAAGCTTCAGAATCGCCAAATTGTAAAAGTCAGATTATTGATGGGATGTTTTAATCAACAACTAAAGAGATGCCGCTGCCGTTCTGACATTTATTTTTAAATTTTTTTTATACATGATCAACTGTTTAACTTCGTTTTTACTTTGTAAAAACGAAGTTAAACAGTTGATCATTTTTTCTACGACATCTCTATTCCCGGACGTTTTTACAGGAACCCCTTAAAACAGAATATAAGTAATTGGTAAACAATATTTTGTAATCGAATTTGGGGGGATGGTTTGAAAAATATTTCTCCGACATCTTCTCTGACATCGAAATAGCTTATAGGTACTTATAATTAACCTTATAATGGCCATCCCTGTCACTGCCCATACGTTCAATCAATTCTAATTTTCTCAATCCTGCAAGATGGCGATCAATGGTTCTTGATGTAACATTGAATTGTTTGGCAAGCTCCCTGACTGTTACAGATAAATTTACAAATCTCCATGCTATCCATAATCAAAGTTTTGCTATACCTACGACCTTTTCCGGTAACTAATCACCGCCCAGGTGTTCAAAACCACCGCAAAACCCAGCAGCGTCAACAAATGAGAGCGGATATCATACAGATTGCTGCCCTTCAGCACCACCATCCGCATGACCTCGATGAAATAAGATACAGGGTTGAACCGGGTAATCCATTTTGCCCAGCCTGGCATGCTATCGATGGAAGTGTAGAGACCGCTGAGGAGAATAAACACCATCATCAGGAAGAAAGAGATCAGCATGGCCTGCTGCTGGTTGCCCGTAAACGTCGAGATCAGCAAACCCAACCCGAGTACCGCCAGTAAATAGACAGCAGAAAAGACATAGATAGTCAGGAAACTGCCGGCAGGCACAATTCCATAGGCCACCCACGAGATCAGGAAGCCAACAGAAAGTACCAGCAGTCCCAGTATCCAGAAAGGGATCAGCTTACCCAGAATGAACTGGTATTTTTTAACCGGTGTTACATTGATCTGCTCGATCGTGCCGATTTCCTTTTCCTTGACAATATTCAGCGAAGCAAGGAACGAGCCCACCATCGTGACCAGTATCACCAAGATCCCCGGCACCATGAAGAATTTATAATTCAAGGAAGGATTATACCAGTTGGAAGAAGCGATCGAAATATTGGTTTCGGGACTGAACCTCGGCATCTGGATCCATTTCAACCGGATCTCCTGGTTATAATCCTGGATAATGCTGCGCAAATAAGCCGCACCAAGATTGGCTTTTACTCCATTGATCGCATTGACCGCCAGGAACAAACCCGATTTATCTTCTTTAACCAGGTCCTTCTCAAAAGAAGCTGGTATTTCCAGTACCACGTCGGATTTATCTTTTTCGATATCATGCAGGGCCTCAGTATAAGAATTGCTGTAATCCTGTAACTGAAAATATCCTGAAGCAGTGATCTTAGTGATCAACTGGCGCGAATAATCCGAATGATCATGATCCACCACACTGAGCTGAATATTCTTGACCTCGTAATCAGCCGCCCAGGGCAATATCAATAATTGAATGATTGGCATGACGAAGATGATACGCAGGATAGCCGGGTCGCGGAAGATCTGCCTGAATTCTTTTTGCAATAAAAATTTTAACGTCCTCATGCCAAACGGATTTTAAATTTTTTAATCGCGAGAGTTAACAGGAAGATCATCATACCGCCGAGTATTAAGGTTTCCTTCCACACAGCCCCCACTCCTACTCCTTTTATCATCACATCTTTTACGATCAGGTAATACCATTTGGCCGGCACGAGATTGGAAATGATCCGCAATGGCAAAGGCATATTCTCTATCGGGAACATAAACCCGCTGAGCATGATCGTGGGAAGAAATAAACCGGTCAATGAAATAAACATCGCCGTTTGTTGTGAATCCGTAGACGAAGAGATCAATAATCCAAATGCTAAACAAGTCAATGTAAACAGGATACTTTCTGCAATTAGCAATACTAAACTACCATTGATCGGCACATCCAGCACAAATACACTCAGGCAAAGTATACTGGCGATATTTACCATGGATAATAAAAGATAAGGAACAGCCTTCGCTACTACGATCTTCAACGGTTGTATCGGGGAAACCAGCATCACTTCCATCGTACCCATTTCCTTTTCGCGGACAACCGTGATCGCTGTCATCATCGTACACACCAGCATCAGCACCATTGCCATGACACCGGGCACAAAACTATACGCACCTTTCAATTGCGGGTTATACAACATCCGCATTTCAGTAGTAATGGTATAGGGCAATTTTTTTCCGTCGGTGATACGGTCCTGGTAATCCATAATGATCGCCGATGCATAGTTGGTGAGCGTACTCGCCACATTCGGGTCCGTTGCATCTGCTACCAGTTGCACCTGTGCTTTATTAAAATGCGTCAGATCTTCATTGAAATGAGCCGGGAATACAACTGCCAGTTTTATTTTTCCTTCGCGGAATACTTTCCCGATATCAGCATCGCTATATAAATTCCGCTCCACATCAAAGTACCGGCTTGCATCGAGTTGTGCTGTCAGCGAAGAAGTGGCTGCATCTTTTGAATAATCCAGAATACCGATTTTTGCATTCTTCACTTCATTCGTCAGGGCAAAACCAAAGATGATGATCTGCACCACCGGCATACCCAACAGGATAAACATCGTCCGCTTGTCGCGGAAGATGTGATAAAATTCCTTTTTAACGAATGATAAAAACTGCTTCATAAAATACTATTCAATTATTCTTACCCATCGCTTCGTGTCGCCTTCCGTGCTAATTTCAGGAACACTTCATCCATTGATGCCGCCTGGAATTTTGTTTTTAATTCAACCGGCGTACCCAATGCATCTATTCTTCCATCGACCATTACCGAAATACGGCTGCAATACTCCGCTTCATCCATATAATGCGTGGTAACGAAAACAGTAATACCGGCGGCAGCGGCGAGATAGATCATGTTCCAGAATTCACGACGGGTAACAGGATCAACTCCGCCGGTCGGTTCATCAAGAAATACGATCTGTGGTTCATGAAAGATAGCAACGGAGAAAGCCAGTTTTTGCTTCCACCCCAGTGGCAATGCTTTTACCAGTTTATCCGATTCATTTTCCAAATGCAATTGTTCCAGAATCACACCTGTTTTTTCCTTTATAAATTTATCCGTCATTCCATAAATGCCTGCATAGAACCGGATATTTTCTTTTACGGTAAGATCTTCATACAATGAAAACTTCTGGCTCATATAACCAATGCTTCGCTTGATCTTTTCATTTTCCTTGAACACATCAAACCCGGCAACAGATGCCCTACCGGAAGTAGGTAGCGAAAGACCACAAAGCATTCGCATGGCCGTCGTTTTACCCGCCCCATTGGCACCAAGAAAACCAAAGATCTCTCCCTTCTTCACTTCAAAGGAGATAGCATCCACTGCCGTGAAATCACCAAAACGCTTGGTCAGTTGTTCAGCAATTATGACGTTATCTTTACTCATCGTTCTTTCATTAATGCCATAAAACAATCTTCGATATCAGGATTGATCTTTTTAATTTGAGCATCGCCCCACCCTTTACCAGTCAAATATTTTTTTAATTCCGCTTCACCGATCCCTTCTTTCACTACTACGTGATGAAATTCTCCGAATGGATACGCATCGACCTGCCCGGAAAATTCTTTCAGGTCATTCAGTAACTGCAACATGTTATTTCCTTTTACTGCGAGCAAAGGATTTTTAAACTGCCGGGTAATACCTTCCGGCGTATCGATAGACATGATCGAACCATTTTGTATAAGCGCCACGCGATCGCAGAGACTGGCTTCATCCATATAAGGGGTAGAAACAAGAATGGTGATCCCCTGCTCCTTCAATCGTTTCAGCATTTCCCAGAATTCTTTTCTCGATACTGCATCCACGCCGGTAGTAGGTTCATCGAGGAATAATACAGAAGGGCGATGGATCAATGCACAACTAAGCGCCAGTTTTTGCTTCATACCACCGGACAATTTACCGGCGCGCCTGTCTTTGAAAGGTTCGATCTGCGAATAAATATCTTTTACAAGATCATAGTTCTCATCGATCGAAGTATTAAAAATGGTAGCGAAAAATTCCATGTTCTCCGCCACTGTCAAATCCTGGTAGAGCGAAAAGCGCCCGGGCATATATCCTACCCGCTGCCGGATCGATTTATAATCCTTTACTACATCCAATCCATCTACAACAGCGCTGCCGCCATCAGGTAATAATAAGGTGGTCAGCACACGGAACAATGAAGTTTTACCGGCGCCATCAGGACCGATAATGCCAAAGAGCTCGCCTTTCTTCACTTCCATGCTCACTCCTTTCAATGCATGCACCGGCTCTTTTTTGGAACCATAATTCTTGACGACATTATTGACTACTACGGCGCTCATGCTTATTTGAATTTAACTTCTCCGTACATGCCGATCTTCAACGAACCGTCATTCTTTACTTTGATCTTCGTTGCATAAACAAGATTGGCGCGTTCGTCTTTGGTCTGGATGGTCTTCGGAGTGAATTCAGCTTTATCCGAGATCCAGGTGATCGTACCCGGAAATTCCCTGTACTTGTCTTTTCCATCATCGATAAGGACAGTAACGGTTTGCCCCAATTTTACCTGCGGCAATTGAATGCCGGTGATATAGGCCCTTAAAGTGATAGTAGAAAGATCAGCGATCTTATACAAAGCCTTTCCCGCTGCTGTTACTTCTCCCTGTTCCGCATATTTGGTAAGAACGGTGCCCGTAAGCGGGTTGACGATATTTGCCTTTTGCAATTGATCGTTGAGTTGTGCCGCTCTTTTCGACAAGGGCTTGCTTTCACTCAGGATGCTCCTGTTTTGTGTATTGATGTTTGATTGCTGTACATTGATCTGCTGTTGTGTAACACCCATTTCCTTTTGCAGCATATCCACCTGCGCATTAATATCATCCAGTTGTTTTTCTGTAGCGGCATCAGCCTTTACCAGGTTCTGCGTTCTTGCTCTTTCATGCAGGAGGTTATCTAATCTTGATTGTTGCACTTTTAACTGGTCCTGCAATAACTTCACCTGCGGAGCGGAGCTGCTGGTCTTTTCACCCAGCGCTTCAATGCTTGCTTCCACCTGTTCTTTTTGCAGGGAAAGATTTTCAGCATCGATCGCACCCACAACACTATCTTTTGAAATAGTCATGCCTTCTTCAACGGCAAAAGACAATATCCGGCCGGACGATTCGGCTGATACGATCACTTCATCGGCTTCAAATGTTCCCGAAGCATCTGAATCGCTTCCACTTCCTTTGCAGGATGCAAGTAGTAAAGTAATCACAGCGGTTGTAAAAATATTTTTCATACTGATCATTGTTTGCCTGATATAGTTTGATAATTAATTTGCGCCTGTAATAATTGCAACTGGTGCGTGATCATGGTTTGTCTTGCCTGGTCCTCTGCATTGACTTCCCGTAAATAATCGTTGGCGGTGATCACCCCGTTCTCCAACTGCGCTTTTGCCGCTTCTTTTATCTGGACCCGCAGGTCGATGATATCATTGTCAGTCGCCACCAGTTGTTGCAGCTTCTCTACTTCCGATTGCTGCTGTTTCAATTCGGTATTGGTATTGAGTAAAAAAGTTTCTTTTTGAATATCCACTGACCGCTGGTTGATTGCCACCAGTTCTTTTTCTTTCTTTTTGGTATATAATCCACCGAGCGACCAGTTGAGCCGCACACCACTGATATAATAGAAATCAAATTCATTGCTGAGCAGGTTCAAACCCGGACGGCCATAACCTCCCTGTACAAATAAGCTGGCTTTGGGAAGGTTTTTTGTTTTGATAAGATTATTCTGCTGCGCGATCAGGTGGTTTTGTTCTTCAAACAGCTTTAACTCGGGCCTGGCAATCTCAGCTTGTACGGAAAAGCCGGCAACAGAAGGCTTCTCAAAAACTGTCGTTTCCTGTAAGGGCTTGCCCAGGAACAGGGACAATGTTTCTATTAATCCTTTCCGTGTTGCCTTTAATTCGATGGCACGTTGATCTGCTTTCAATGATTCAGCTTTCAACACATTCAGGTTGGAACGAAACGCCACACCATTGTTTACCTGCGCCTCTACGCGTTTGATGCCTGTCTGCAGATCTTCTTTTACAAGTGTCACCTGCTTCAATTGTTCATCGAGATAAAGAATACTAAGATAGACCTGGTTCACACGCTGTTTGATCTTATATAATTCGACACTTATTTTTTGTTCTTCTACCTGTGCATTCAGTTCCTGCGTTACTTTTTGCTGCCTGATCATTCCTCCGTCAAAGATCAACTGGTTGACATCCGCCAATAACTTGTATTGATCCTTTGAAGGAGATTCGATATTCAAACCAGGTAGGGTGACCGGCACTTTGGTCACTTCCGACTGGTATGTAGCCTGCCCGCTTACTGTGAGCTGTGGCAGGTATCCTTTGGAAAGATTATCGATATTGATATCCGCCGTTTGCCTGATAAGGGGCGATTGCCTGGTAACAGGATAATTCTTTTCCGAAAGCTCATACGCTGCAGGAAGCGTTAATGTCGACAGATCCTGTGCAGCGGATATAATCGCCAGGGAAAGCAACAAGACTGTACAATTCAGATATTTAACCATATGGTTAATTTAATATGAAAAAATTTTACTTCTTTATCGCATCGATGATGAACCGGGGGATCTCTTTTTTACGTTGTTCCATGATCATCCGGAATTGTATCTCATCCAACCCCAGGTTGATCTGGAAAACCGGTTTCCCGATAAAAGGAAATATTGTCAGCGAGATCAGGTTCATCAATAGTTGCAAGGGGCTTATATTTTTGATCGTACCCTTTTTTATTTCAGCCTGTATCTGTTCAAGGAATTTCTGTGGTTCCGGTTTCTTACTACTCCAGAGCTTTTTCATAAAATGAACCGGGTCCTGGTTCATCTCGTTCAATACAAACAAGGGCAGGTAAGGGTTTTCAGTCATCATAGTAATATATTCTTCACAGAATTTCCCGATCTTATCAAAGAGTGCATTATCCGATCCGAAGATGGCATTCACGCGGGGAAAAAACTTAGCCGCCGCTTCCATGAATATTTCCTCAAAAAGCTGTTGCTTGTTCTTAAAATAATAGTGCACCAGGGCTTTATTGATCCCGGCCTCATCTGCTATATCCTGCATCCGCGCGCCATACATGCCTTTATGCACAAATACTTTCCGGGCAGCTTCAAGAATATTCTCACGGGCACTATTGTCGTTCTTTGTTTTCTTCATTGAAATTTAACCAAATGGTTAACAAAGGTAAAAAAAAAGATATTTCGCCAAATATTTTTTCTATGTGTGTCTTCCTGTGTGCCTATGTGGTAAAAACGGATTGGCGTAATCTTACCACATAGGAACATAGGAAGACACACATAGGTTATGCTTTGATTTGCTGATTGATAAGTGCGATTTCTTCGCTGGATAATTTTACATCTGCTGCTTTGGCATTCTGAACAGCCTGTTCAGCATTCCTGGCACCAGCCAGGGCAATAGTTATACCTGGCTGATCGATCGTCCAACGCAACACCAATTGCGCCAGCGATATTTTTTTGCTCTCAGCAAGCTGCCGAAGTGGTTCAAGCATGCTGTTTACTTTTGCTATACTTTCCGGGGAGTAATAATCCAGTTCCTGGCGGTGGTCGCCATCGCTGAACACATGACCCGGTTTTATTTTACCGGTCAATAGCCCACGCTGAAGCGGGCTATACGCAATGATCGATTTTTTATTTTCAATGCAGTAAGGAAGAATATCTTTTTCAATATCACGAAGGATCATGCTGTAAGGCACCTGATCGGAAGCGAGTGTTAGTGTTTTCTCTGCTTCTTTCAGTAACGACACTGAATAGTTACAAACACCCACTTCCCTTATCTTACCCTGTTCCTTCAACCTGATCATGGCTTCCATGGTTTCGGCTACAGGTGTAGTAGGATCATTCCAATGGATCTGGTACAAATCCATATAATCCGTGCCCAATCTTTTTAAAGAATGTTCACATTCCTCCATGATACTCTTCTTCGATGCCAGCTTGTACATATCGAATTCCCTTCCATCGTTGAACCTGCTCTTAAAATAAAATTCCCCTTCCTTCAAATCCCAGCGAAGTCCGAATTTGTTTAATACCTGTACTTTATCACGCGGAATATCACGGATCGCTTCGGCCACTATCTCTTCACTTAATCCCTGACCGTAAGCAGGCGCCGTATCGATTGTTGTTACGCCCGTCTCATACGATTCCCTGATTGCTTTTACAGCTTCTTTCCTGTCACTGCCACCCCATTTCCATCCGCCGATCGCCCAGGCGCCGAATGTAATGACGGAGCAATTGAGATCTGTTTGACCGAGCTTGCGAAATTCCATTTTCCTGTTACGTATTTAGTATGAGTATATAGATTAATACTATTCTTCATTATACCGCCGGACCGTTTTACTCAGCCCAGCTCATTACATAATCACCATTTTCAATATTCAATGCTTCTTTCGTAAGCATGAGCGGATGAAAGGTGTCGACCATCACGGCCAGTTCTTTTGTCTCTTTGGCACCGATGCTTTTTTCTACAGCCCCCGGATGAGGGCCATGCGGAATACCGGCAGGGTGCAGCGTGATCATTCCTCTCGTCACATTCTTACGGCTCATAAAATCACCATCGACATAATACAATACTTCATCGCTGTCGATATTGCTATGATTGTAAGGAGCCGGAATAGCCTGCGGATGATAGTCGAACAAACGCGGACAGAAAGAACAAACTACAAAATTATGCGCCTCAAACGTTTGGTGCACAGGTGGCGGCTGGTGCACACGACCCGTAATAGGTTCGAAATCATGAATACTGAAGGCAAACGGATAACAGTATCCATCCCAACCGATCACATCAAAAGGATGGGTGCCATAATGCAGGCCATACAACATTCCCTTTTTCTTTGCCTTGATCAGGAAATCCCCTTTCTCATCGAACGAAGGAAGATTCTGCGGCCCCCTGATATCCCTCTCGCAATAAGGCGAATGCTCCAGCAACTGCCCATATTTACTTTGATAGCGTTTCGGATAACGGATAGGACTGAATGATTCCACGATAAAAAGCCGGTTGTTCTCATTATTGAATTCAATTTGATAGATCGTACCTCGTGGTATAACAAGATAATCGCCATAATCAAAAGGAAGCTCTCCATACATTGTCCTTAACACACCCTTTCCTTCGTGTACAAAGATCATTTCATCTGCATCGGTATTTTTATAGAAATAATCTTTCATTCCCTGTTGCGGTGCAGCCAGTACAATATGGCAATCGTTATTCACCAATACCGCTTTACGACTTTGCAGGAAATCTCTTTCTGGTTTTATTTTAAATCCTTCAAAACTCCGGTGCCTGAGCATTTTCTCTTCGGCGATCTCAGGCGCTACACTTTGCTGCGGCTCCGTCTTAACGATCTGGGTGGGCGGGTGATAATGATACAGCAAAGAACTGTCGTTGGAAAAACCTTCGGTAGAAAATAATTGTTCTGAGTACAAACCGCCATCGGGCTTGCGGAACTGCGTATGACGCTTATGCGGAATTTGTCCGAGCTTTTGATAGTGAGGCATAATAATATGATTATGGATGATAAAAAATGAATGATCACTGGTAACTTATCGATCACTCATCATTGATCCAGTTCAAGGGAGACCATCAGGAAATAATACTTCCAGCGGCGCTTATCGATCCAGTAAGTAAAGTTTCTTTTGAAAAGCATATCGTTGTTCTGTATAAAGGTAGGAAATAGTATTTTTAATGCTATCATGATTACTACCAATCTACCGACAGCCGGTTTGCTGGTCATTAAAGACAGGAAACTCTTACTGGCTTTCAGCCGCAATAAACAGTGTTTTTATTTGCCGGGCGGAAAGATCGATCCGGGTGAATCCCCTTCTGTGGCTTTATGCCGTGAGATCGCGGAAGAATTGAATATTACAATTACCACGGATGAACTGGTCTTCTACACGCATATTTCAGCACCTGCATTCGGAGAAGCGAATGGTATCATCATGGAACAGGATTGCTTCTTTATCAACCGGGCCATCGAACCAAAGGCTGCCGCCGAGATCAGCGAACTGAAATATTTCACCTTATCTGAATATCTGCAGGAAATCCACCAGGCCCCGGGAGCCATTATGATCCTGGAAAAATTAGCAGCCGCTAATTATATCGACTAACCAGGCATTTATAGAATCTATGTGAAACCTATATGTCCTATGTGCCTATGTGGTAAAAAAGCTGACTGGCGTAATCTCACCACATAGGCACATAGGACATATAGGTTTCACATAGGGCTTTATTATCCGCCTTTACAATTTTTTTATTGCAGGATTTTTTTCCATCTTCGGTATCTCTTGACACGGATTGGTCTCATATCTGACACGCATGGTTTTCTTGACGAACAGGTCTTCGGTTATTTCGAAGCCTGTGATGAAGTATGGCATGCCGGTGATTTCGGTAAAATAGAATTAGTACAACGATTGGAAACATGGACCAAAGAAACCAAAAAGAAATTCCGGGGCGTATATGGTAATATCGATGGACCTGAGGTCCGCGCCACCAATCCTGAGCAACTGGTTTTTATGTGCGAAGAAGTAAAAGTGCTGGTCCGCCATATTGGTGGTTACCCGCCACGCTATAATCCCGAAACAAAAAAACAACTCTCTGCCAACCAGCCACAGCTTTTTATCAGCGGCCATTCGCATATTCTCAAAGTCATTTATGATGAAAAATTAAAATGCCTGCACATGAATCCCGGGGCAGCCGGTAAAGAAGGCTGGCAGGATATGCGCACCATTATGCGCTTTACCATTGATGGCAATGATATTAAAGATTGTGAAGTGATCAAGTTAGGAAAAGGAAGACAATCGGGCAGCCCGCATTCGGCTGTCACCATTTAATCATACCGACCATTCCGGTAAACTATTAAGGCGCCCATGGTCTGCCAACGATTTCCCTGAATGGCCAGGGAATAGCGGCCAGTATAAGTAGTAAAGCGATCAGTAATAACCAGCTCACTGCTTTATAATTAAGGGCTTTGGCTTTACGACGAGCTACGGTGATGAGCACTACGGCAATGATCATCATCAGCGGATGCTCCACCCAATAGAAACGAAAGAATTTATCTTTCATTAAAGAAACGCCCTCGGGCAATCCTTTCATAATTCCATACCGGCCGGCAATGACCTGGTAAAGACCGATAATTAAAGTAGTATGTGCAGCAATCAACAGCCAGAGGCTGGTAGAACGGACACCTGGCTTTTTGGCAAGTGCCTGGAACAGGCAGATCAATAAAAATAATAAGATGATCCAGCGGAGAAAACTATGCAGGTGCAGTAAGCCTGTTTCCATAAGCCATTTTTTAGTAAGGCAAAACTACAACAAATGTGTGAATGGTGAATGGTCAATAGTCAATAGTGAAATATAGAGAATGTCCAATAGTGAATAGAAGGAAAGTTATACAGGGTTGCTGCATTCACCATTGACCATTGACTATTGACCATTCACTACTCCACCCAGTCCGCTACAAATACATTGGTATCCCTGGTGCCACCATTATTGCGGTTGCTGCAGAATACGATCTTTTTACCATCAGGAGAAAACATCGGGAAGGCATCAAATCCTTTGTCACGGCTTACTTTATGCAAACCGGTTCCATCTTCATTGATCGTATATAAGTTGAATGGAAATCCTCTTTTGTATTCATGATTGGAAGCAAAGATGATGCGCTTGCTATCGGGCATAAAAGCAGGAGCCCAGTTAGCCTGTCCGTAATTGGTTACCTGGTGCGCATTGCTGCCATCGATATTCGCTACATATACTTCCATATTCGTAGGAGCTACCAGGTTCTCTGCTAAAAAGTCTTTGTATTCTTTTACCTCTGCGTCTGTCTTGGGACGCGAAGCCCTCCAGATGATCTTTTTTCCATCGGGGCTGAACCAGGCGCCACCATCATATCCCAATGTATTGGTCACCCTTTTTTCAGCGCCTGTCGCCAGGTTCATGATATAAAGATCGATATCACCATCCTTATCACTCGTATAGATCATGCTCTTGCCATCGGGCGATAAAGTAGCTTCTGCATCATATCCTTTTGAATGAGTGAGTTGTTTGACGATTTTTCCATCCAGGTCAGCCATAAAAATATCATAGCTGTCATAAAGCGGCCATATATATTTATTACCATACTTGCTGCGATCCGGTACCGGTGGGCAGGTATCAGCACCCAAATGCGTGGATGCATAAATGATATGCTTTCCGTCTTTGGTAAAGAAAGGACAGGTGGTTCTGCCTTTTCCCGAACTGATCGGTTTGTATTCAAACTTTTCGCCGGGTTTGGTCGGCACTTTGCCCATAAATATGCGGTCGCACTGGATTCCCTCTTTGGGATTAGTGCGCTGAAAAACGATGTATTTGCTGTCATAGCTCCAGTAAGCTTCTGCATTGTCGCCACCGAATGTCAGTTGCTGCAGGTTTTTGAAATGGACTTCCTCCGGGTACAGGAGGGTATCATCCGCAGGGGCAGATACAGCGGCCGGCTCCGGGTAAGCGGTCACAAGCAAAGCCTGTTTCTTAAAAGAGGCAAATATGATAATGGCGGCCAGGGCAGAAAGGAAAATAATTTTTTTCATTGTTTATCGTTTGTATCAGCGGCTGCAAAGGTATTTTTGACAGCAGTTTATAAAGTCACAGGATTGTCATTCAGATCAAACATTTAGCTTTGCTTATGCGTTTTCTTACCACTCTTACCATGGTCGCTGTTTTGTTCCTGACCGGTTGCAACGACCATACAGATTCTTCCGCTTTTTCCGAATTACTGGCACAGCCTCCTTACAGCAGCCTGACCGATAGTATTAAAAAAGAACCCGCCCGGGATGAATTGTATTTCCGAAGAGCGATCCTTCTCAATAAAAATAATTTTCCTGAACCTGCCCTGGCCGATTTTAAGAAAGCCTGGTCTTTACAAAAACAGGAATCCTATGCCGTTGGCATCAGCAACCTGCTGATTGAAAAGAATACGCAGGAAGCGATCTCCTTTTTACAGGAAGCGATCAAAGAATTACCCAAAAGTATTCTGCTGAAACTAACCCTGGCCCGGAGTTATGATAAGCTGAATAAAACCGACGATGCGCTTGCTGTTTGCAGTGATATTTTAAAAGAACAACCTGACCAGGTGAATACGCTGATGCTGCAATCGGATTTATGGTCAAAAAAAGGTGATTCAACAGCCGCTATCACATCGCTCGAAAAAGCACATGCACTGGTGCCTTCCAATCTCGATCTTTCTTTTAAACTGATGTACCAGTATGCGGAAGATAAAAACCCAAAGACAGTAGCATTGACCGATTCGCTGATCGCTATGGATTCGCTCAAATTACATGCAGATCCTTATTATGTAAGAGGAGTATATTATTCCAATACCGGCGACCGCAACAATGCCATTCAATGGTTTGATAAGACAGTAAAGTATAATTATAATTATCTCAACGCCTATATTGAAAAAGGAAAAATATTATTAGATCAGAAAAAAACAGCCGACGCATTAAAAACATTTCAACTGGCCAATACCATTGATCCTGCTTTTGCCGATGCCTGGTACTGGATAGGGCGTTGCCAGGAAATAATGGGTGATAAAGAAGAAGCAAAGCTGGATTATGAGAAAGCGTATGGTCTTGATAAAACGTATACCGAAGCAAAAGAAGCAGCGGACAAAATCAAATAGAAAAATTACCGCTAAATGGTATTGACCTGGGTTCGCTGCTATGCTATCTTGCATTCATTAGTAGGCAACGTTAATCAGATGTAACCTACCCTATTTTCTTACACAACCACTTTCTCATGTGGCCAGCCCTCTGCCCGGAGGGCTATTTTTATTATCTTGCGGCCAAATACTAAAAATGGCCCTTGTTGCTCCCTCCCTGTTAGCCTGCAATTTTTTGAAACTGGAAGATGAATGCAAAATGCTGAACGAAAGCGAAGCTGACTGGTTTCACCTGGATATTATGGATGGACGCTTTGTTCCCAATATCAGTTATGGCCCGATGATCGTTGAATTTGTCAGGAAAACCACCAAAAAGATCTGCGATGTGCACCTGATGATCGTAGAACCGGCCCATTTCATACAGGAGTTTAAAAATGCCGGGGCCGACCAGGTAGCCGTTCATATCGAAGCCTGTCCCAACCTGCATTATAATATACAGCAAATAAAATCGATGGGCATGAAAGCCGGTGTGGCGATCAACCCGCATACCCCTGCTTCCGACCTGGATGATGTGCTTCATGAGTTGCATCATATCTGCGTGATGAGTGTAAATCCCGGTTATGGCGGACAGCAATTCATTCCTCATACGATTGAAAAGATCAAACAGCTTCGTCGTATGATCGATGAAAAAGGATTAAAGACATTGATAGAGATCGATGGCGGTGTGACCCTCCAGAATGCTGCTTCGATCATGGCTGCCGGCGCCGATGTACTGGTAGCAGGAAGCACGGTTTTCCGTTCTCCTGATCCAAGGGCAACGATCAAAGAGCTTAAGTTATTGTAATAGATACAATTTCGGAATTTGGAAATTTTTCAGACCGGATATTATTTACTGTTATCAGCATTTATCAATCTGAAAAAACACCCAAAGCCAGGCAATTTCCCGGCTTACCGATTCCAAAATTCCAAAATCAAGTGTATCTTACTTCTCAATTCTCTTATGAAAATCAGAAGCCGCCAAATATTCCTTACTGCTGTTGCTATTTTGCTTTCCCTCCTTTCTTTTTCCCAAAAAAAGTCGGCAGTTGTTTCCGGTAAAATCGTCGATGAGAATGAGCAACCCCTCCCCCATGTATCGGTTGTTATCCTGGGCCGGCAAACCGGTGTTGCCAGCAATGATTCAGGTTATTTCAAAATAAAAGTTCCGGCTGAAAAAGCATTCGCGATCGTATTCAGTTATACCGGTCGCGAATCCGAGCAAAAGAATTTCCTGTTGAATGAGAACGAGGAAGAGTTTGTTTCCATAAGACTTGAAAAAGGCACCAATACCTTACAGGAAGTGATCGTATCCGACCAGCGCGATCGTACAGAAGCCGGCCTGATACGCCCCAATCCCAAAAGCATACTCAATTTACCATCTGTTACTACCGGCGTAGAAAGCCTGATCAAGATATTCGTTGGTTCCAATAATGAACTGACCTCGCAATACACGGTTCGCGGTGGCAGTTATGACGAGAACCTGATCTATGTAAACGATTTTGAAGTATTCCGTCCCTATCTCGTACGCAATGGACAACAGGAAGGGTTAAGTTTTATCAATCCTGAACTCGTCCGCAATATCAGTTTTTACAATGGTGGCTTCCAGGCAAAATACGGTGATAAGATGAGCAGCGTACTGGATATCCAGTATAAAAAACCAAAACGTTTTGGCGGCTCGGCCTATGTAGGAATTCTTGAACAGGGATTGCATTTCGAAGGAATATCCAACAATAATAAACTCAGTTACCTGGTCGGTGTCCGCAACCGCAGCAACCGGAACCTGCTCAGCAGGCAGGAAACAGAAGGCAATTATGTACCAGCGTCTTCCGATCTGCAGGCGCTGATCAACTACCAGTTCAATGATAAATGGCAGGCTGAATTTTTTGGTAATATTTCGCAATCAAAATTTTCATTGAACCCACAATTCAGCCAGTTAACAACTTCTGTTTTCTCTCCTTTCTTTACCGCCAACCTGGGACTTGATATTTATTTTGCCGGGCAGGAACGGGATCAGTACCAGACCAATATGCTGGGATTGTCTTTTACCAACCAGGTCAGTAAAAAATTAAAGTTGAAATGGATGCTCTCCCGTTTTGAAAATGATGAAGAGGAAAATATCGATATCGCAGGCGCTTATCTTTTTGGCGATCGTGATTTTGACAAAAGCCAGGCTACTTATGGAACTATTGTCAATCCATTAGGCGCAGGCGTGTTTCAGAATTTTGCCCGCAATACATTGAACATAGAAAACTGGAACATATCACACAAAGGAAACTACGACCTGGGCAAACATGCTGTTCAATGGGGAGTGGCCTATGATAAAACGCTGATCAATGACAAACTCAACGAATGGGAGTTCCAGGATTCGGCCGGTTATTCGATACCATTTAATCCTTCGCAGTTACAGATAAACAAAGTGATCAAATCAACAGCGGATCTCGATATCGATAAATTCTCCGGCTACGTACAGGATAATATCCGCTTTGGTGATTCATTGAATGCATATACGCTTTCAGCCGGTGTGCGTTTCAATTATAATTCCCTGAATAAGGAAACGCTCGTCTCTCCCCGGCTTGGCTTTAGCTGGAAACCTGACTGGAAGCGGGATATTGTTTTCCGCGCCGCTGCAGGTGTATACGATCAACCGCCTTTCTATCGTGAATTAAGACGATATGACGGCACGGTAAATACAGATCTGAAAGCCCAAAAAAGTATACAGTGCGTAGTAGGCTTTGATTATAATTTCAAAGGATGGGGCCGCCCGATGCGATGGACGACCGAGATGTATTATAAATCGATGACGGATGTAGTGCCGTATGATATCGATAATGTACGGATCCGTTATTTCGGCGAGAATTCAGCCAAGGCATATGCGGCAGGTATTGAAATGCGCTTGTATGGTGAACTGGTAAAAGATGCGGAAAGCTGGATCAGCCTGGGTATTATGAACACCAAAGAAAATATCAAAGGAGATACCTATACCGATTATACATTGAATGATCTGAATGAGCCGATCGATAGTGTTACCAAAGAAAAAGGCTGGGTTCGCCGCCCGACAGACCGGCGCATTACATTCGGTATGTTCTTCCAGGATTACCTGGCCACCAACAAGAATTTTAAGATGTATCTGAATTTATTATATGGCAGCAATCTTCCTTATAATATTCCCAATAGTGTCAAATACAGGAATGGCGTAGAAATCCCGGCTTATATACGCGCCGATATTGGGTTCAGTGCATTACTATTAGATAGTGATCGCAGCCGGCGGCGCAGCCACAGTCCTTTTTGGGGGTTTGATAATATATGGGCCAGTCTCGAAGTCTTCAACCTGATCGACAGGGACAATACCATTTCTTACTTGCTGATCAAAGATTTCTCCAACACGACATATACCATGCCGCAACGATTGACGCCAAGGTTGCTGAATTTTAAGATCGTGGCAAGATGGTAGGCAGCTCGCCAGATTGAAAAATAGAACACGGATAGATGTAGATGGACGGATTTAAATGGATTTAATTCCACATAAACATCCGCATAATGTCGGTATAATCTGTATCATCCGTTTCATCCGTGTTCCATGCTTACTATCAGTCCGAATTTTTATTTCTATTACCATATCCACATCACATCCGTCCATCCACATCTATCCGTGTTCCATTCTTCCCATTCAGGAAGCCTTACCTCACTCCTAAAACCACCGGTTCCGGTTCCTGTCCCAGGTAGTAATACCCACCTTGAACTGCACCGGGTTATGAAACTGGTTTGCCGCAGACCCAACCACATATACGCCTAATTTAAATTTTGCCATTGGTGCAAACGGCCATTTAAATACCCGCTCTATTCCTGTAAACACTTCCGCATACCGCAAATCCCTTTCCGGCGCTATTAAAAATCCTGCACCAGCCACTTCCCTTAATCCGATCTTTTTGAACAACGGAATCTTATTCAATAAAAACCCATTGAACTCATGCAGGTAATGCCCTTCATAAAAACGTTTGAAGACCGGGAACGTAGAATCCAATGACTGAAAAGCTTCATTCGGATTTAAAAACAATATAGGATCACCCCTTCGCTGAAATTTATAATCCACCAGTCTCAGATCGGTTTTATTTAAAAAACTTCCTGTTTTGATCGTATACGAAGAGACGCCGGTAGTTCCCAGATTCAGCCGCTGCTCGATACCAAATTCCAGGTAATCAAAATCCACTTTGCTTTTCATCACACCGTTTATTCCCTTTCTCCACGATGTATAAAAAGTTGGCCAGGCAGAACCCAGGATCACTTTTTCCCTCGGCTCCCGGATATATTTCTGACCAGGCGTATACTGCAACCTCACTGTTCCATACACGGCATTGTAAGGCGCAAAAGCGATCGCCTGGTTATCATCCAGCACATCACCAAACAAACTATCTACCAATGATCCCGTTTTATAATCACTCACCGAACGACGTAGCGCAATATCAAAATCATTAAATAAGAACATCCCGT
>CAMLGR010000086.1 GCA_946479615.1 uncultured Bacteroidota bacterium
ACAGATCGTAGAAAACTTTACAACGATTGGTAAACAAGAGAGTTTTACCAACCAGGTAATGGAAATAGTAGCAGAACAGGATGCGAATGTTGAATATTACAAGATCCAGAATGATGCGGCACATACCAACCAGGTAAGTACCACACACATAAGACAGACAGGAAAAAGTTTTACCTACGCGGTAACCGTATCACTTGATGGTAATATTGTTCGTAACAATACCAATGTGGTCCTGGAAGCAGAACATTGCGAAGCACATTTATATGGTTTGTATTTCATGAATGGGCATAGTCATATCGACAACCACACCGTGGTGGATAATGTAAAGCCGAATTGTTATAGCAGCGAATTGTATAAAGGCATTATGGATGGCAATTCAGCCGGTGTATTTAACGGAAAGATATTTGTCCGCGAGCAGGCACAAAAAACGAATGCTTATCAATCCAATAAAAATGTATTGTTGTCTAATACTGCCAGTGTGAATACCAAACCACAATTGGAAATATTTGCTGACGATGTGAAGTGTTCACATGGATGTACGGTCGGACAATTAAATGAAGAAGGGCTTTTCTATTTGCAATCAAGAGGGATACAGGAAAAGACGGCAAAGGCCTTGTTATTACATGGCTTTGCTATCGATATCCTTGATAAGATAAAGCTGGCGCCCGTACGTAATTACGTTGACCGGCTTATTTCAGAACGTTTAGAACTTGAATAATGACAGCACCCGAAACGATACAAAAGGACCTCGATGTGTATGCTATCCGCCAGCAATTCCCGATTCTCAACAGGGAAGTGAAAGGAAAACCGCTGGTTTATTTTGATAATGCTGCTACATCGCAGAAACCACAGGTGGTGATCGATGCATTGATGAATTATTATACAGGGTTCAATGCCAATATTCACCGCGGTATTCACTCATTGGCAGAAGAAGCGACTGCTGCTTTTGAAGCGACACGTGATACGGTGAAGAAATTCATTAATGCGACTTACCGCGAAGAGATCATTTTTACAAGAGGAACTACAGAAGGGATTAACCTGGTTGCTTATACCTGGGGACGCCAGAATATAAAAGCCGGGGATGAGATCATTATCTCCGGTATGGAACATCATTCCAATATTGTTCCCTGGCAGGTGTTGTGCGAAGAGAAAGGAGCTTTTTTAAAAGTAATACCTATTACGGATAAGGGAGAGCTACTGATCGAAGAGTATGAAAAATTATTAAGCGGAAAAACAAAACTGGTTTCCGTTGTACATGCTTCCAATTCATTGGGAACAATTAATCCTGTTAAGCAGATCATCGAGCTGGCACACGCAAAAAATGCAGTAGTGATGATCGATGGTGCACAATCAAGTGTACATCTCGATATTGATGTACAGGAAATGGATTGCGATTTCTTTGCTTTTTCTTCTCATAAATTATACGGCCCTACCGGCGTAGGTGTGTTGTATGGCAGGAAAGCCTTACTGGAAACAATGCCGGTTTTCCAGGGTGGAGGAGAAATGATAAAGGATGTGACTTTTGAAAAGACTACCTATAATGATCTGCCTTATAAATTTGAAGCAGGAACTCCCAATATTGGTGATACTGTAGCTTTCAAAACAGCGCTTGATTTTATTACATCAACTGGTAAGGAAAAGATAAGACACCATGAAAATGAATTGCTGCAATATGCTACAGAACAATTGAAACAGGTGCCGGGATTAAGGATCATTGGCGAAGCCAAAGAAAAAGTAAGCCTGGTATCATTTGTTATTGAAAATATTCACCCGCAGGATATCGCGATATTACTCGACAATCGTGGCATTGCTGTAAGAACAGGCGATCATTGTACAAGACCGTTAATGCAACGATTTGGAATTCCCGGTACAAGCAGGGCCTCTTTTGCTATGTATAATACAAAAGAAGAGATCGATGAACTCGTAACAGGTTTGAAAAGGGTTATTAAAATGCTGGCATAGTGCATGGATAATAAAAAGACGATACAGGAAACAGAAAAGGAGATCGTGGAAGAATTTTCGCTATTTGATTCCTGGGATGATAAGTATGAATATATCATCGACCTGGGAAAAAAACTGGCCCCGCTGGAGGATCAATATAAAACAGATGACAATAAAGTAAGGGGCTGCCAGTCGACTGTGTGGCTAGTAGCAGACTATAAAGATGGAAACGTTTTTTTCAGAGCAGAAAGCGATGCAGTGATTGTAAAAGGATTGATCAGCATGCTGATCCGGGTATTATCCGGTCATACTCCCGATGAGATCATGCAGGCGCAACTGAACTTTATTCAGCAGATCGGTATGACGACACACCTCGCGCAAACAAGATCAAACGGGTTGCTGGCGATGGTAAAGCAAATGAAAAATTATGCATTGGCTTTCAAGGCTAAAACACAATATACCTCGTGAATATGGACACAGAAGCATTAAAACAGAAAGTAATCGAGTGTTTGCAGGGCATTTATGATCCTGAAATACCAGTCAATGTATATGAATTAGGGTTGATCTATGAAGTGGCTATTCTGCCAGTAAATAATGTGCAGATCGTAATGACACTCACTTCACCTGCCTGCCCGGCTGCACAATCGTTGCCCGTGGAGATAGACCAGAAGGTGAAACTGATCGAAGGCGTTAATGATGTACACGTGGCGGTTACCTGGACGCCACCATGGGATAAGAGTATGATGTCTGAAGCGGCACAGCTTGAATTGGGAATGCTTTGAGAAACTATTAATATTAATGCAATGAAAATTACCTCACAGGAAGAGTACGGCTTACGGGTGCTGATACGCATCGGTAGCTGTAAGGACAAGGAAGGAATGAGTATTCCTCAACTGAGTGAAGCAGAGGGATTGAGCAGTCATTACATTGCTAAACTAACACGCATTCTCCGCATGGGGAAGATCATTAATAGCACCCCGGGTTATAAAGGTGGCTATATCCTGGCAAGACCCGCGAATGAGATTATCATAAAGGATGTGTTGCAGGTATTGGGGGGTGTCTTATTCGATGCCAAATTTTGTGGCCTGCATTCCGGATCGATGAAATTATGTACCAATTCAGTTGATTGTTCAGCGCGATCGCTCTGGCAAATGATCCAGTTCACGGTGGATCAGTTATTGACCAAGGTCACCCTTCATGACCTGGTGACCAACGAAAATGAATCTACACGGACATTGAAATATATACTGGAGCAGAACCGGGTCGCTCCGGGTGTTGATTTTTAAACGAATGCAGCATTAGTCCTGTTTTTAAGACAATATTTGCAATTGCCTTTTTTGCACCTTCAGCTGGAAACGGCAGGAAAGTCTTACCTTGCCTTCATGGACAGGAAGCAGTTTGAATATTATACGAGGCACGAGAGCAAATCTTTCTCAGATCATCACCGGTTGATTACTTACACATTTAATGACAATGAAAAAACCATTGTAGGAGCCATTGAAGAAAGGGATAATCTTATCTTTTTGTACGAGTATCGTGGTAAATATGTAGGCACCGAATTTTTTATTTCTTTCTCAAAAAACTCTATCTCTTATAAGCTGATCAAAGTTGATGAAATAGCTGCCTGATCAACCTTATTCTTCTTTGTTGATCTGCCGGTATTGTAAATAATAGTTTACTGTCAATTGTAAATGAATTACCTTGTAAGAATTCCCTGATAGGATTTCAGCGTTATGCTTAGAAAATACAACATCTCGATCCTTGCTCAGAAAAATGCTCCGCAGATCGCTGATAATATAGTAAGAGACTTTGATTGTGCCATCTCTGAACCAAGTGTATGGTTATCTCCGGGTACTACTACTGAAAAAGGATTGACCTTTCTTGATAAAAAAGGCAACCAGCTTGTTTCCTCTATTTTTAAGAACCAGGCATTCTTTAAAACTGATATTGATGTTTCGCAAACGGAAGAGAATGCGATCGAGAATTTGATCTATGCTGTTCTATTTGAACATTACCATTTCGAAAAAGCTGATGTAAACGTGATGGTCACACCCTATAAATAAAAGGAGTAGTAAGCTGGCTGTCAACGTACAGTGTAAGTGTTATCACATAAACTCTGCCATCGGCTTAATATTATCTCTTTTATCGGTTTAAAAGACTACCTTCACACCGTGATTCAAAGTTCTTACATCATTCAGTCCGGATCGGTATCAATTCTTACTCTTCGTTTCAGTAAAAGTTAATCTTCTCCTCTACTCCTTGCTGCAGTCCTTTTTTTCACAGGTATTTTATTTTGTTTTATTTAAATTATTGTTTTATGAACATGTACGTTTCCAACCTTAGCTTTCACACAGCGGAAGATGACCTGAGGCAATTATTCGAGAAGTATGGCGCTGTGTCTTCAGCCAAGATCATTACAGACAGAGAAACCGGTAAAAGCCGTGGTTTCGGATTTGTCGAAATGTCTTCTGATGAACAAGCTAATAAAGCTATGAAGGAGCTTAACAACAAAGAGATTGAAGGAAGAACGCTTTCTGTTACTGTAGCCCGCGAAAAAGCGGCCCGCTCTGATAACAGGAGATATTAATAGTTATCCAAAATGTTTTTGCTGAAAGAGCCCAACCGGGCTCTTTTATTTTTTATACCATTCAGGAGAATAAAGGATCAATCTTCTGCAGCGTCTTCATTTTTTGCCGCATCCGTATTTTCCTGTATCATTTCTGCAGGCGAAGTATTTCTGATCTTTAGTACGAGATCCGAATCAAGACTGATAGCATAATTCTGTTGACGAAGTAATGTTTTGGCTACATCATCCTGGCTGATTATTTCCAGCAGGTCCTTGGCAGGAACTGATTGGGTAAGTGTATTCAATTTGCCTTTGGTCAGTTCAATAGAAAATGAACAGGCAGGTTTGCGTGTACGATTGCTTTTTTCAAAATCAGTACGATTCAGTTTCAGCATTTGTTCGCCGCTTGCCGATCGCTTCATTAAGAGTTTAATAACGGGCAGGTATTTTTTCCATGTACTGGTATACATAACTTGATTTAGTTGAAAAGCAAAAATGATGTTGCAAATGAGGGCAAGAACGGCAAAGGTCTGCATTTATTTCTACAAAGACTTAATTATTTACAAAACCGCGATAGACAAGACCTTATAGAGCGATAATAACCGGGTGAATACCGGCTTTAAAGGCTATATTACACGCCTGCGGATTATTCTGTCTGCATTAAATCATTTCATGACAACCATCTTGCAAATTGTAAATGCGGACCGCAGCTTTAGTTCATTACTCAAAGGGCTTAAAGCCGCCAACCTGGAAGAAACACTCAATGGCAAAGGACCTTTTACCATGCTGGCTCCTGTTAATCTTGCCTTTAGCAATATGCCGGCGCTGGATTTTAATGAACTGATGAATCCAACGAATAATCTGAAACTTACTGAATTGCTTTCCTGCCAGATACTTGCTGAAAAGAAAATGTTCAGGGATTTCACCAATGGGCAAAAGGTAAAAACGATTAATGGTAAAGAAATGAATGTTACCGTAAAAGATGGAGAAGTGCGCATCAACGGCGCTAAAATACTGGCACATGACAGGCAGGGTTCCAATGGTGTTGTTCATTCTGTCGATGCAATAAGTAATTCTTAGTCTCATATCAGCTATTTAGAATGATTTTACGGGCGTGTCCTGCCTACGTGAAAAGCAGGCTGGCTATATCTCCTGGCCGATAATCGGGAAAAAATGCCTATCTTTAGCGCGATCCCGGTTGAAACCTTACAGATCGTAATCCCCACTTCTTTTTTACTTTCTATTTTCTTTCAACTGCCACTTTTTTAATATCAGAATAAAAGACGTATGAACCTTGAACGACAGGATCTTGTTGGTGACCACTATAATTGGGTAGAAAATAAAGAGGGAAAGGTATTTACAGGTACTCCCAGCCGCCGCCTGTTTGACCGCTACAATGGTGACCAGGTGCTTTTTATCATCAATTCCTATGGTTCGTCAGTAGAAAAATTTTCTTTGCAGGAAGGACAGATGATGGAAGAACGTATTGCTCATCACCTGCCACTGGAAGCTAAAAGCGAAATATCGGTTTTGCAATGGTTAAAGCAAAGCTGAAATGTATAAATCGGTTGCTTTCCCGGTACTTTTTAAAAAATAAATATGACAAACGATCAGATAGAAAAATTCATGCTGGCTAAATACCTGGATAAATCCCCGGTACAAATCAACTTCAAAGCGCGCCCTGCTATCAAAGGCTTATTTATTAAAACGGCTGATTATGCTGAACTACGCTCCAAGAATTTATGGCGCATCGTTAACCAGGCAAGTATCGAAGAATATAAAAAATCAGGTGATACAAACCTGGCCCGCATCTTTAATGGTGTAGAGATCACAAAGCTGGAAATGGCCTAAGCTGGTTCTTTATTTACCAGGTATCAGTAGCGATAACAAACTGCATTTACATTCATACCGGCGCCAACAGACGCAAATAGTATTACATCTCCTGCAACTAATGAATGAGAGGGTACTTCTCCGCGCCTGACAAGATCATACAAAGTGGGAATAGTGGCTACCGAACTATTACCCAACCAGTGTATGCTCATCGGCATAATATCTTTTGGAATGTCTGTTATTCCATATAACTGGTAAAGCCTTTTGATAATACCTTCATCCATTTTTTCATTGGCCTGGTGGATGAAAACTTTTTTCAAATCTTTTATATCAACCCCGCTTTTTTCAATGCATAATTTCATAGCAGCCGGTACATAGGTCATTGCATATTCGTATACTTTTCTTCCTTTCATCTTGATATAGCGGATATGAGGATCGCTGCCGGGAAAAAATGATTTTCCCATTTCAATATGGTATGCTTCCTCCACACTATGACTTTGCGCACAGGTACTTAATACTCCGGGGCCGTTTTCTGTTACTTCTTTGTACTCTACAACACAAGCGCCGGCGCCATCTGCGAAGATCATACTATCGCGGTCGTATTTGTCGATCACCCGGGATAATGTCTCGGTGCCGATCAATAAACATTTTTTTGCCATACCAGCTTTCGCAAAAGCATCAGCCTGTATAAGAGATTGGACCCAGCCCGGGCAACCAAACAAGATATCATAGCCGATGCAGTCAGGATTTTTTATTCCTAATACATGTTTTACACGGTTGGCCAATGATGGTACGGCATCTGTCTGGATCGTATGATTAATCACATTACCAAAATTGTGAGAAACGATGATCTGGTCAAGTGTTTCGGGATCAATACCACTGTCTCCAATGGCTTTTTGTGCAGCGATGGTAGCGATATCCGAGGCATTCATATCATTGGGCGCATACCGTCTTTCCCCGATACCGGTTATATCGCCGAATTTTTTTACAACCTCCTGCGGCTCTGTGTCCAATGGTTTATTATTTTCTGCATAGAAAGTATGTTGTGAGAAACTCTCATTTGACTTGATAACAGGAGGAATATAGGCTCCTGTGCCTGTTATAACAGATCTGAACATAGGTTATTACTTTATAATTGACTAAGATGTCTTAGTGAATTTAAGGCTCAGAAAGCAGAAAGCAAGGTTGGGATGTGGGTGATTGTTAGAGACGCACGGGCACGGTCTTATTAAAGATACAGAGGTTTATTGATGCCTGCCATTATTTTTTGGTCATATCAGGGAAGACGTTAGTTGTATCAGCCGCCTCCCAGGACCAGCAATTTCTTTGTTTCAAATATCACTCCGTTGCTGAGGATAAAGCTGACGAAATAAGTGCCTGGAATCAATCCACGCATTTGTATAAAGGTGCGGCCATTTACTTTTTCTTCTCTTAGTTTTTGTCCCAATACATTCCAGATAACGATTGTTTTTATCGGCAATGTTTTATACAAACTGATATTAAACAGGTCCGGTGTAGGATTCGGCCATAACAAAATATGATCAAGACCAGCCAATGGCCCAACCAGCACCGTATCCGAATAAGCAGTCGACCCGGTATAAGGGATCAGTATCAAGCGATAATAGCTGATGCCTGTATAATTATTGGGATCATTCATGGTGTAATTCAGATCTATATTGCTATACCCATTGATAGCCTTGGAAGGTACGCTTCCCACATCGTGAAAATCCGGTTCGTTGGCTAACCTGCGTTGAACGATAAAGGTCTTGATATTAACCTCCGGATTTGTTTTCCAGAATACTTTTACATTATTCCTGTCAAGACGATAAGCATTGAACCATAGAACAGTTTTTTCTGTGATCTCTTTACCCGTAAACTTGGTCAGGTATAAACTTCCCGGGATGCCCAGGAAAGAACGATTGTTCAATCCGCTTCCGGTAAGAGAAATGCCTGTAGTAAGGGTGCCGGACAAAGGGCTTACCCGCGCCGAATCGAGATCCCAATTGTCATTCCTGTAAGCTGATATATACGAGTATTGTCTGTTTTGAGTAAACAGGCTGCCTTCATCGCTATTGAGGTGTTGTAGCTGTATATCTGCAGGATCAAAACCGGGACGAAAACGTTTTCCCACCAGCCAGGTTTTATTGATGCTTTCATTAATATAGACATTGCCGGTACTACCATTCAAACGTGTACTATCGAATACGGATATAAAATAGTCATCACTAAAATTAGAACTGGAACGAACAGCAGCCGGAGTATAAGCGTTATCATGACTGCCTAATGGAAATACAACAAGGCCATCCTGCTTTTTGATATTCTCTCTTATTAATAATCCACTGCCGGCCTGATTACCCGTAACAAAAAATCGGGTGGAATCATAATTCGAAATAGTACCTGGATTTTTATTTCCCACTACCATGATCTGGTCATTGAGATAAATATGACCTTTTTCAAAACTGATCTCGTTCCTGACTTTTGAACTTCCGTTCAGTAGCTCTATACCTGCATTATTCTGAATCTTGATATGAGGAAAAGAAGGCCCTGCTACAGCTGCTGCATTATAACCTCCGATTACCTGCTGACGACCGCTATCGGATAAAAACCGGATCCAGCCGCCATCACCGGTAGTGCCGGCGCCTGCATTGCTTTCATCATTGATTTGTGCCAGTGGATCATTCTCCCATTGTTTGCCGGAAAAGTTAACATAGGCTTTTTTGCCAACACCCAGGTTTCCCTGATTGATGACATTGGAGAAAATAGTAGATGAATCACCGATAAAGAAGATCTTGCCGGCCTTGGGTACAAAAAATCCTTTTTGAGCAGCAACTATTTCAGCTGATCCTGTAAGCAGGAGCAATAAAGTAATAATATGATATAATTTCCTGCAGATGATCGATTCGTTTTAAATAAATGTATCAGTTTCCTTCTACGCGGATATAAATTTTTGTCGCTGTATTGGTATGCGCTTCCAGTCCTTCCACGTTACCTCCCAATACTACTGTAGTCAATTTACTTTCTAAAACCCGTATTACAATTTGTGTAGTTGTATTACTCGTAACCATAGCGATCGGTGCATTGGTAGCATCCGTGCCGCCCTTGGTAGTTAGTGTAATATTGACAATCGAAGAGAAAGCTACATTGGTTGGGATGGTTACCGTTTGCGTACCTGTACCGGTATTAGCGACTTCTGCCAGCCAAACTTTAGTGATACCATCAACAGTGGCTGTACCACCATTGGCACCACCCGTATAATATACCGGTGCTTTGGCCTTTACTACGTTTCCATTGGCATCGACGCCTAACGTCGCGGCACCCGTTGTACTTGCTGATGCTGATGTCAGGTTCTCCATTCTCACGCCGGACACATCAGTAGTGCCTGATTTCACATGCAAAATTGAAGTGGGAGTGGTAGTACCAATTCCCACATTTCCTGTACCATCGATGCGAAGACGTTCATTGGTATTACTGTATCCACCGGTAAAAAAACGAAGACTTTTTGAAGTCGTGGCATTGCCAATGACAAAATCATTACCTGTACTATAGAGGTATGCATTGTTGATACCTCCAATTACAGGATACGTGCTATTGGTGAAGCCGCTCGAGTTGATGCCCATGTCAATGTACTTTGTACCTTCATCGCCGTTATCTGCTGTAGCAACAATGTCAGAACTGGCATTACTTCCATTAGACCGGTTTTGCACGTTTATTTGTAAATAGTTATTGATAGTTCCTTTACCTGTCATCAGGTTGTAAGAATCGGTAACACCGGCATCGATCAATAATTTTTCAGGATTACCTGAGTTAAAGGCATTCGAACCAATAGCCATACGACCACTTTGCAAACGCATCATTTCAGACATGCCGGTGAGATAATTATAGCTCTTGAAAACGATCGGCTCATTACCATCATCTCCGGTGATAAATTCAAATCCGCCATCATTATTGGTACCTGTTGCTCCAAATTCAAAATAATCAGTACCGGCAGAACTTCCTTTTGTACGGAAGTTGCCGCTGGCATCAACGTAAATCTTAGGCTTATAGAACTGTGCGGCAGGAGCATAGAACTGCACAGCTGATTTCATTTGTAATACCTGTTCATCCGGGTCTGTATAATCCGTATAGCTTTGAACCAGGCCAAGCGTCTGCCTTCTGCCCATTTCGGCATAAGGACTGTTATTTGATTTTAAAACAAGGGGTTTGTCGTCAGTTGTTCCGAGAAAGCTGGTCCCTGCAACTGTATTGGAATTGCCCGTCAATCCCCAGGTATTGGCAGTGGTAACAGAAGAAGATATTTGCCCCGTAGCAGGATTATAGGTGATGCCGGTGCCGGCACTGAAAAGACTTTTTACTTTTACATGGAAACTGGAAATATTAGTGGTATCTATAGTTGTAAGAAAAGAGGGAGTAAAATTTACCCATTTGGTTCCATTGTATTGAAGTAATTGCCCGTTGGCAGGTGTTGTAATCGTTATATCTGATAAGCCAGACAATAAAGGATTGATCCAGGAAGGTGCGGTACCTGCTCCATTTGAACGTAATACATAACCTGTTGTACCGGCATTGTTGGAAGGCATGAATGCACCACTAAGGTTCATGTTGCCGTTCACATCTAATTTTTGCAAGGGGTTATTGGTACCGATACCTACATTACCACCGGAAAGAATGCGCATTCTTTCTGTATTGTTGGTAATAAAAGGAAGATCGAAGTTGTCGGTAGTACCAAACGTCTTCACGCTTCCGTTACTGTTGCCATTAATGCTCCAGAAAGCTGCCAGCAGGTTGGAAGAGGTCAATGCTTTCCAATAGCCGCCGCTGCGCACCATCAGCTGCGCAGACGGCTGGTGAAAGATCACCATGCCATCCGGCGGCGTGAGTGTATTTATGAGTGTCGTGTCAGTGATCCGGGGGAACAACAATCCCTGGTTGTCGGATTCCAGCTCCAGTACGGCTGATTTTCGTAGCGTATACGGATTTTTTCCAAGGTGTAACTGTTGGGAAAAACCTATCACACTTAACATCAGCAAGACCGTTGCTACTCCAACGTGTTTCGCAATACGCATGGGTACTATGCTTTTGGCATGACCGTTCGATAAGGTTTCTTACTTCTTTATGATATACCAGTTGCTGCCATCTGTCTGAACTGTTACATAGGTCCAGTCATTATAGATTTTATAGGAAGAACCACCATCAATGGTCCCTGAAGCTGGATTTATCGTTAATTCTTTATCAATACCACCGGAACCGATTTTCTTGATCGTGTAGATACGACCGGCAAAGTTAGTAGCAGTTGGTAAAGTAAGGATGATAGCATTGCCTGTAGTATTTGCCAGGATGGTGTTATCATCACCGGTCAATGTATAATCGGCGGCAATTGTTTTGATCGCCATTGCTACAGAACCATCGATCTGCATAGTTGAATTGGCTGCACCTGCGCTACCGACAATTATAGCTTTTGCGGCGGATACGCTGTCCTGGAAATTCTTTGTTCCGGCAAATGTTTGTGTAGCGGTTGTTACCACGCCACGTGCACCGGTGCCGGCATCAGGTATATTTAATAATACCGAATCAGTTCCATTGGTCGTTACTGTCAGGTCGGTTCCGGCATTACGGAAGCCAACAACCTGGGCGGTATCACGGTTGCCATTGATACTGCGGATCGCATTACCAAAAGCAGCAGAACTTACCTGTCTTTTCTGGATCAATCCATTATTGATAACAAGTACGGAATCTACTGAACTGTTGTCGGCAACATTGTTCAGGGTAAGTGTACCATTAGCAGTCACATTGTTATTAAAGGTCTTGTCACCACCAAAAGTTTGTGCATCTGCTGTAACGATACCGGGATGGGTTGCATCAGCAGGATGTAAAACAATGGTGCGTGAAGTGCTGTCGGCTGTAATGGTAGCACCATTTACATCAGGTGTAGTAGCTACAGCACCGATAATGATGGTTTGAATACCACTCTGAATTTTTTGCCAGTCTGTATAAGTCAGGAAACCATAAGGTTTGTTGGCGGAAGAACCATTCTGAACAGGCAAATGGATAGCGATAGTACTATCAGCTATGCGGTTCTCCACTTTTACAGAATCTTCTGAAGTGCTGGCATCGGCAGTAATAGAAAGTGTTTGCTTTTGAATGCCGTTGATCGCTTTGATGGCATTTTCAAAAGAAGAGGATGACATCGTTCTTTTGTAAACAGAACCATCTGCTGCGAGGACCAATACATCCAGTTCGGTAGTACCAGCGGCAAGATTTTCCAATTTAACGCTACCATCGACATTCAATTTGGCCGTAGGATTAGCTGTACCGATACCGATATTACCATTGGAGCTAATGCGGAGTTGTTCTGCATTATTGGTTTTCATCACCAATGGTTTTCCATCTACGGTTCCGATAAAATTGGCAGTTGAATCAGTGCCGGTATTACCGGACAATGACCAGTTGGAGCTTGCTTCACCGAGATCGGCAATCTTTTTCCAGTGACCGTTGCTGCGGAGGCGTAAACTGTTATCGGAATTCAGGTAAATGATCATACCATCGGGAGGTGTCAGGGCATTGATACCGGTAGTATCAGCAAGACGTGGCAAAAGCAAGCCTTGGCGGGTGCTTTCTAACTCGAGGATGGATGATTTTTGAATACTGGTAGGGTTATCACCTACTTTAAGCTGAGCGTTCACCATTACGGTCGAACTAATCAGCAGGAAAAGAACTAGTAAAACCTTGCGGCTACTGAGTGTAGTAATGTTCATACAGTGTGGATTTAATATTTAGTTTTTCAAATCGGTATTGGATTGTTAAATCGAAAGAGCAAAGAACGCAATACGGATCTTTTAATTAAATAACAATGAACGTTAATCTGTTGTAGGAAATTTCGAAACCGGAGAGTAGTTTTAAAACTTACAGAAATACACATACAATTCTGGAAGAAAAAATACTTAAGTGCAGAAAGATTTATAAAATCGATTTGCTACTGGCGGCTTGATCAATTATTGAGAAGAAGGGTTTAGTTGACAAAAGTCAAGTAAAAAAGTTATACAACTCTTCCCATAAAAGGATCACTCTTTCCGGGTTTACCGGTTTCAACGCGGCCGGCATATCTTTTTTCGAAATAGGTATTGCCTTTTACCTGTACGGAAAAATCGTACCAGTTGTAACTTTTGGAAAGATCGAGTTTAATTGTTGATACGCTTCCGGCAGCAAGCGTTTGCGAACGCTTTTTGGTCTTATAAGCGTTATCAGTCACTTCAATGATTTCGGCCTGCTGGCTTTTATTCGTTACTTCTATGATAATATTACCTGTGATTTTTCTGGAGCTGGCAACAACCGGCTCATATAAAACTTTTATGGCTACAGCCGGATCGTGTTCATCACCTTTTAATTCCCTGAAAAAACCATTAGGTCCGTATACTCTTAAATGATACTGGTTGTTTTCAAAATCACCAAGTGGCCAGGTATCTTTCAATGTATCGCCGGCTGATACGGCATAATTCCATGTTCTGACAGCTTCCTGTTGATAAGTGCCGGGCGCATATACAGTAAAAGGTGATCCTGCTGCAGCACCAGCAAATACATTATTACCGGCATGAAATGATAATTCGATACTCTTTCTATCATCACTTAGTTTGCCATCTGCGTATAATTCATAGGGGAGCGCGCAGGATGAACGGATACCCGTTTCCTGTGATGGCAACAGATCAGTATTATGCGGTTGTTTTTTGATAGCATCGATATCTTCAACGCTTAACTTTTTAAAATCGGAAGGCGGATTTTTAAATTGAGCTTTGTGAATGCTTTCTATAAATTCATCTCTTTCCAGGAATTCAGGATTATTGATCTTCTCCCCGTTATAAGGTCTGAATACAGAACTAAGATCACCACATACAGTACGGCGCCAGGAACTGATATTCGATTCTTCTATCTTCTTATTTTTTTTATGGGTCAGGAATTTTTCCAGGAATTGTAAACACGATGTATGATCAAATACTTCTGAATTAACCCAGCCGCCACGGCTCCAGGGAGAAGCGATCACTAAGGGCACACGATACCCGAGACCAACAGAACTTTCCCTTGCCTGATCCTTTATTGATTGCTGATCCGCATTGCTAACATAATCTACACCCGTATGGATCGATGCTGATACCATACCTGTTCCTTTTTTTTCCGGATGTGGTGCTGTAAAAGGAGGTACATGATCGAAATAGCCATCATTCTCATCATAGGTAAGAATGAAAATCGTTTTTTTCCAGACTTCAGGATTCTTTGTAAGTATATCTATTACTTCACTGATATACCAGGCACCGTACCAGGTGGAAGCCGGATGATCCGAAAAATTTTCGGGTGCTACGATCCAGGAAACAGCAGGAAGTGTTCCATTGTTTACATCTTCCCGGAATTCGTGTAGAATATCACCTTTTGGTACTTTAACAGTACGTTCCGTATCTCCATCTTTATAAGTAAGATCGGCGAGCTGGTGATAGAAAGGATCTTTGCGATTGGTAGAAAATGCTTTCTGGTGTAAGTTCTTCTGACGTGGCGATAGCTTTTCGTAATTCTCTTTGGTATATAATTTTTGATCCTCGCTATTTGCCGCTATTCTTTTTTTAATCCACTGGATTTCTTTTTTTACTTTATCCGCTTCTTTGCTATCATTCTGTAATGAAGGAAGTTTATCTTCTCTTGTTTTTAATGAGGCCGCCAGTTGCAGGGCTTCTTTGGGAAGATTGGCAATATATTCAGGAGACATTTTTACATTATACTGTGTAAAATACTCGATCGGGTTATCTCCGAAATTGGCAAGCCATCCATCTTCTTCGCCTTCAAATCCAACTCCTGCACCGATCTCGTTCTGGTAGATTTTCCACGATACATCATGATCTTCGAGCCGTTCAGGAAACGTGGTCCAGTCCACCATCGTATTATAGTCAGCATCTTCATTCCATACCCTTGCTATTGCATCGGCGGTTTGTTTTTCCCGGATGGTGCCCGTCCAGAAATATAAACGGTTCGGTGTAGTACCTGTAAGGGAAGAACAAAAATGCTGATCACATACAGTAAAGGCATCTGCCAATGAATAATAAAAAGGAATGTCTTTCCTGCTGTAAAAGCCCATTGTCAGTGGCATGGCTGCATATTCCTTCTGGCCCGATGGTTTTGAATCCAGCCATTTATCATATTTGCCATGATTCCTTGCATCTACCTGGTTCGCCCATGAGTGGGGCAGGGAATTCATCCAGGTGACTTTGGTATCTTTTATATCAAAACGGAATGGAGCGTAAGTTTCACCGGCCTTATTGGTTTGCAGCCATACAGGATTTTTATCGGGAAGCGATATCGCCCGGGGATCATTAAAACCACGAACACCCTGTAAAGTGCCATAAGTATGATCGAAAGACCGGTTTTCCTGCATCAGGAAAACAATATGCTCGGCATCCAGGTAGGTACTGCCGGGAGCAGGATTGATCGCCAATGCTTTTGCAACGGAAGCGGGTAATGCATGGAATAATGCGCCACCTGCTGATAACATAGATGCTTTCTTCAAAAAATCTCTCCGGGTATCCATGATGTAGGAATTGTTTTGCTAAAAGTAACGGATAAAACGAAGGATGACCGGAAGTGGGGGAAAATTAAAAGGTTGGTAACATACGGTTCGGTAAGATTTACCCGATGTCGTCAGCAAACGGCCGTCGGCTGTGCTCCATTGACAAGGCATGCGGCTAAAATTTTCATGTATTTCTTCTTCGGAATAAAAGAAGAAAGGCAGATATTTGCAGGATATACCTAACGACTTCGCCATCAATTCATTTTTCCAGCCTTTGCCCTGCTATAAGAAAGATTCACCTTATTTTTAACCGGTAGTTACGTCAGTGCTACCCATCCTGCAGTCTAATATGATACTGAATTCGAAAGCATTTATTTTTGATCTTAATGGTACGATGATCGATGATATGCATTACCATATCCGCGCCTGGTCCCGGATTTTGCATGATCTCGGTGCTAAAATGGATTATGAAGAAGTCAAAGCGGAATGCTATGGAAAAAACCATGAACTGCTGGACAGGGTCTTCCCGGGTCGTTTTACAGAAGCGGAAAAAGATAAAATGAGCATTGAAAAAGAAAATCAATATCAGGATGAATTCCGCCCTCACCTGCAACTGATCAGTGGCCTGAATCGCCTGCTGGAAGAAGCGAAAGAGAATAATATTAAAATGGCCATCGGTTCCGCCGCTATCCGTTATAATATCGATTTTGTGCTGGATGGATTACATATCGGTCATTATTTCGATGCGATCATCAGTGCCGATGATGTAAAGATCAGTAAGCCGCATCCCGAAACCTACCTGAAATGCGCAGAGAAATTAGGTATTGCACCCAAAGATTGTATTGTCTTTGAAGATTCTCCCAAAGGAGTGGAATCAGCTGCCAATGCCGGCATGAAAGCCGTGGTGATTACGACCATGAGCACACCGGATGAATTCAAAGAGTATGATAATATATTGGCGTTTGTGAGTGATTACAGGGATTTGAGTGTAGAGAAGATTTTTGCTTAAGCAGGGATGGATTAAGAGTTAGGAATTATGAATGGAGAATTAAGAATTATGAGTTATGAATTATGAATAAAGGAGTATAGCAGGTAATTGTAATTCTACTATCGGCCATCCATTCATAATTCTTAATTCTCCATTCATAACCCCCAACTCCTGCTCCTCTCTTTAACGATAGTACACTTCGTTCCATCTCAATTCATTCCTCAATTGCGGTATCGTGGTATCTTTCCCGATTAAGACGTATTCAATACCTGCCATGTCAGCAAAATCCTGTAAATGTTCTGCTGTCAGATTTTGGCTATAGCAGGTATGGTGCGCGCCACCAGCATAGATCCAGGCCGCACAACCGGTATTCATATCAGGCAATGGTTTCCATAATACACGTGCTACCGGCAATTTCGGCAATTCATTTTTAGGTTTTACTGCTTCTACTTCATTTACCAATAAACGGAAACGGTTACCCATGTCGATCACTGATGCATTAAGTGCGGCGCCTGCACCACTGTTGAATACAAGACGCACGGGATCAGCCTTGCCGCCAATACCCAACGGATGTATTTCGCAGGAAGGTTTACCATCTGCAATGCTAGGACAGATCTCCAGCATATGTGCGCCTAATACCATTTTATTTTTTGGATCGAAATGATACGTGTAATCTTCCATAAAAGAATTTCCTCCTGCTAACCCCGATGCCATTACTTTCATCGCTCTTACCAGGGCAGAGGTTTTCCAATCGCCTTCTCCTCCAAATCCATAGCCTTCGGCCATCAGGCGTTGCGAAGGAATACCGGGCAATTGCACCAAACCATGCAGGTCTTCGAATGTATCAGTAAAGCCTTTGTAATTACCGGCTTTTAAAAATTTACTCAAACCCAGTTCGATCTTAGCTGCATCACGAAGCGATTGGTATTGCGGCCCGTTCTTTTTCATGGAAGGCGCCACTTTATACGCTGTGTTGTATTGTTCAACCAGGTCGTCGATTTCTTTTTCACGCACTTTATTAATTACAGCGACCAGGTCGCCCACACCATGTGTATTCACAGAGAACCCGAATTTCAGTTCTGCTTCTACTTTGTCTCCATCTGTCACTGCTACATAACGCATATTATCACCAAAGCGTACAAAACGGGCGCCCTGCCAGTCATTCCAGCCGGCTGCAGCGCGGCACCATGTATTGATCTGATCGCGAACCGCATTATCTTCCCAATGTCCTACCACCACTTTACGGTTGAGCCGCATACGGGTCATGATAAAACCAAACTCCCTGTCACCGTGTGCAGACTGGTTGAGGTTCATGAAATCCATATCGATATTGTTCCAGGGAATATCGCGGTTAAACTGTGTATGTAAATGCAATAATGGTTTTTGTAAGATCTTTAATCCATTGATCCACATTTTAGCAGGGGAAAATGTATGCATCCAGGCGATGATACCGATACAGTTTCTCCTGGTATTGGCTTCCTGGCAAATGTTATAGATCTCTTCGGGAGATTTAACTGTTGGTTTAAAAACCACTTTCACCGGAATTTGTTTGGCGCTGTCAAGTCCTTTGGCAATAACCTGTGAATGCGTGGCTACCTGTCTCAATGTTTCATCACCATACAAATGCTGGCTACCGGTAACAAACCAGACTTCCAGTGATTTTAAATTCGGAATGCTCATGATTTTATTTAGTTGAAGTTTTTTTAAGAGTGAATGGTCAATAGTCAATGGTGAATAGTTTCATGAAATTGTAAAGTCATTCACTATTGACCATAATAGCTATCTGGTCCGTGTTTTCTTTCGAAATGTTTTTTGATCAATGCCTGTTTGAGACGGGCAGCATCGGCGTTAATTGTTTCGGTAAGAAAAGCCATTTTAGCAATTTCTTCAAGTACGCCTGCATTGTATACTGCTTTATGCGTGGTCTTTCCCCAGGTAAAAGGAGCATGACTGCCTACCAGCACCATCTCTACTTCTTCGTAGGATAATTTTTTTGATGCAAAATGATTCATGATCTGGAAACCAGTCTGGTATTCATAGTTGCCTTTAATCATTTCATCATCCATCGGTGGTGCGCAGGGAATATCTACTGTATTGTGATCGGCATGTGTAGTCCCATAGATAGGAATATCACGTAAAGACTGGGCCCAGGCAGTTGCATAAGTGGAATGGGTATGGACAATACCGTTTATTTTTTCCCAATGTTTGTACAATACGGCATGTGTGAGCGTATCGGAAGAAGGACGCAATTTTCCCTTTACTGTTTGTCCTTCAAAATCCACGATCACCATTTTCTCAGGCGATAACTCGGCATAGGGAACACCACTCGGTTTGATAGCAAATACAGCAAGATCCCTGTCGGCGGTACTGACATTTCCAAATGTAAAGATCACCAGCCCGAGCTTATCGAGCTGCATGTTGGCTTCGTAGGCTTCTTCCTGTATATGTTTATACTTGCTCATGAATAATTAATTGGCAGGTGCAGATAATTGGGATACCAGAAATGCGCCTGTGGATTTATATTGTGCGTATCGTTTATTATAAATTTCAGTCTTGTTTTTATTGGGGAGATAAGTGGTGTCAAATCCCTGTCCCATAGCTGCCATTGCATCTTCCACTTTTGCATACAATCCTGAAGCGGTTGCAGCAAACATCGCAGCACCCAATGCACAGGTTTGTTCGGAACTATGAATACGGATAGGCATATCCATTACATCCGCCATCATCTGCATAATAAAGGATGATTTTTTAGCCACACCACCTAACCCGATCAATCCTTTTACCGGTATATTCTCTTCCTTGAATCTTTCTACAATGGCCCGTGCACCAAAACAAGTCGATTCCACCACCGCAAAAAATAATTTAGGCGCATCGGTAGCAAGGTTCAATCCCGCAAGTGATCCTTTTAATAACTGGTTGGCATCTGGTGTGCGACGGCCATTGAACCAATCGATCGCGTGTTCCGATTGATCGGCAGGATCGAGTTTTTCGGCTTCGACCGTCAGCGCCGGAATGATTTTATTGATGATGTCTTCAATCGTTTTTTTATCTGT
>CAMLGR010000087.1 GCA_946479615.1 uncultured Bacteroidota bacterium
TACTGGCAGTGGGTAAGAAGGCATTGATGATGCACGAAAAAACCCATGAAAGCATCCGTACTGTTCGCCCGCTGAAAGACGGTGTAATCGCCGACTTCAACGCGGCTGAATTGATGATCCGTGAACTGATCAAACTGGTATATCCCAAAAAACCATTATTCCCGCCAAGCTGGAGAATGATGATCTGCATACCTTCTTCCATTACTGAAGTAGAAAAACGAGCCGTACGCGACAGTGCTGAACAAGCCGGCGCCAAAGAAGTATATCTCCTTCATGAACCAATGGCTGCTGCATTGGGTATCGGTATCGATGTCGAAGAACCGGTAGGAAATATGATCATTGATATCGGTGGTGGTACCACTGGCATCACCGTGATCGCCCTGGCAGGTATCGTGTGCGACCAGAGCATCCGTATCGCCGGTGATGAATTTACAGCCGATATTATGGAAGCATTGCGCCGCTATCACAGCTTGCTGATCGGTGAGCGTACTGCCGAACAGATCAAGATCAATGTAGGAGCTGCCATGAAAGACCTCGATAACCCTCCTGAAGATATTCCTGTCAATGGTCGTGACCTGGTAACAGGTATTCCCAAACAAATCATGGTCAGTTACCAGGAAATTGCAGAAGCACTTGATAAAAGCATCTTCAAGATCGAAGAAGCCATTCTCAAAGCGCTCGAACAAACCCCGCCTGAACTGGCTGCTGACATCTATCGCCGCGGATTGTACCTGACCGGTGGTGGCGCTTTGTTAAGAGGCCTTGACAAAAGATTAAGTCAAAAAATCAAATTACCGGTGCACGTAGCCGACGATCCGCTGAAAAGCGTGGTCCGTGGTACGGGTATTGCTCTTAAAAATTACGATAAGTATCCGTTCGTGATGAGATAAGTACGGACTACCCATACGAAGTAAGTTTCGGGAGCGTTCTTATTTCGTAGTATAACTTCAAACCGGCTCAGTTGCGTAATATATTTCTCTTCATTCGCCGCTATTTTACATTTGTTACCTTCCTGCTGCTGCAGGCAGTGGCCCTGTGGTTCCTGTTTACTTACAACCGCTTTTACCGGGCCAAAGGAATGGGTGTCGCCAATGAAATGACCGGCTGGTTCAATTCCAAATACAATAACGTAGAAGATTTTTTCGCCATGAAAGAAGAGAATCGCCGCCTGATCAGGATGAACGATTCCCTGATGAACCTGCTCCCTTCCAATTTTATTAAGAACGATACCAGTTCCCGCGTTACCATCGATTCGTTGCCGCATGATACGACCGGTGCCACGCGCCAGTACCGCTGGACCTATGCACAGGTAACCTATACGACTGTCAACGCGGAGAAAAATTATATCCAGATCAACAAAGGATCCAACCAGGGCATTAAGGATAATATGGGTGTATTCAGCTCCGATGGAGGGCTGGCTGGCAAAATCGTCAATGTAGGATCTAACTACAGCACCGCTATGAGCCTGTTGCATGTACAGAATAATGTGAACGCGATCATTAAAAAAACAGGTAGTTCGGGCTGGATTTCCTGGGATGGCAAGAATCCTCATTTCCTGAATATGACAGGTATTTCCAAGAGTGATTCGCTGGTGAAAGGAGATTCCGTGCTGACAGGGTTATTCTCTTTAAGTTTTCCTCCCGGTCATTTAGTGGGCACGGTAGCCGAGATCGTTCCTGATAATTCCACCAACTTCTATGTGCTGAAGATCAAGCCGGCTGCTAATTTCAGCGATCTGCAACAGGTAATGATCGTAGAAAATATCGATTATACAGAGAAAGCCGATCTGTTACTCGAAACAAAGAAAAAAGTCGATGACGCTAAAAAGGCAACGCATTGAGTGATTTTATAAGAAATATCATCCGCCTGGCTGTATTCATCGCTATACAGGTATACCTGCTGAACAAGATCCCGCATCTTCACCAGTTTATCGTTCCGTATATCTATTATTTATTCGTGCTGTGGCTGCCATTCACCGTATCGAGAATGGGATTGATGTTCCTGGGTTTTATCTGCGGGATATTATTGGATTGGTTCACCAATACGCCGGGCCTGCATGCCGCAGCCTGTGTACTCATCGCTTACCTCCGCCCTTTTGTGATAGGTGTACTTACTCCCAAAGACAGTACGGAATTCAATTACCGCGAGCCTTCGCCACGCGCCATGGGCTGGACGCCTTATATGGTGTATGTGCTGGTGCTTACCCTGTTTCACCACGGTTACATGACCTTCCTGGAATGGCTTTCCTTCGGAACATTCTTACAGTTCCTGATCAAAGTTGCTTCTACCACGGCTATCAGCCTGTTATTGATTATCATTGTTGAATTACTATTTCCGCGCAAGCTGAAATTCCGTACCAATACCGCATAATTCCTGCTGCGAATACTTGAAAATTTTCTTAAAAGAGAAATTTAGTACAGTAAAGATTTGGAAACCGGCATTATGAGTTCGTACTTTGTATTTGCAAATTATTATTCTACTTCCTTCCCTTATACTTCGCTGATCTATGTCTGTGTTTAACCAGTCCAGAAGCCGTATCATCCGCCTGATTTTTCTGTTGACTTTTTTGATCATCATCGCACAGCTGTTTAACCTGCAGATCGTTTCCAGCAAGTATAACCAGGCCGCTTTTGATAATGCTGTTTTTCCCAAGATCGTCTATCCCGAAAGAGGGATCATCTACGACCGGAAAGGACAGGCCATTCTCAACAACTCCATCATGTTTGATCTCATGGTAACACCAGCCGAGGTTAAAAATTTTGACACGCTTTCTTTTTGCCGGCTAATGGACATGGATACTGCAGATTTTGTGAAAAGGATCAAAGAAGTTATCTATAAAAATAAAAATACTGTCCGGCCATCTGTCTTTGAATCATTGCTCACACCAGAAAAACAGGCCCGTTTTCATGAAGATAGCTGGCGCTTTCCCGGGTTTGCATTGGTAGAACGTCCTGTACGCTCCTATCCCTTTTCCGTAGCTGCTCATATACTCGGTTATATCAATGAAGTGGATGCAAAGGATATTGAACGATCCAACGATTTTTACCGGCAGGGTGACTATATCGGTAAAAGCGGGTTGGAAGCGGTCTATGAAAAAGTATTGATGGGACAACGGGGTGTCAAATACCTGATCAAAGACAATCGTAACCGGCTTGTTGGCAGTTATGAAAATGGAGCATATGATACTGCTGCGATCGCAGGTCGCGGACTAAGAACTTACCTCGATGTGGAACTGCAACAACTGGCTGAAAAGCTGATGACCAATAAAGTCGGCGCCGTCGTCGCACTTGATCCAAAAACAGGTGGTATTCTAACGATGGTATCGGGACCGAACTTTGATCCGAATAGCTTGACAGGTCCTGATAAAAATAAAAACTATAGCAAGCTGGTACTCGATGTAGCTGGTCCTTTGCTTAACAGAGCGATCAAAGGTCAGTATCCTCCGGGTTCTACCTTCAAACCATTAGGTGCACTCGTAGCGCTTGACGAAGGAGTGATCACACCTTCCTATGGTTTTCCCTGCCCCGGCCGTTATCTGTTGTGTGGTAATGGAAAACCTGCGTGTACAGAATCCTGGGCCGGGCATGCTGCCAACCTGCGTTTATCCATCGCACATTCCTGTAACTCTTACTATGCCCATGTATATCGCATGACAGTCGACAACCGCCAGTTCGGGAATGTCAAAAACGGGTATATGCACTGGAAAGGATATTTAAATGCATTCGGATTAGGTACACGGTTGGGTATTGATCTGCCCAGCGAAAGCATCGGTAATATTCCTGACACATCCGTTTATGATAAAGAATACCGTGGCTCCTGGAGCTCCTGTACCAATCTTACATTGGGTATCGGGCAGGATAAAATGACGGCTACGCCTTTGCAATTGGCCAACGCCATGTGTATCATTGCGAACAGGGGGTATTATTATACTCCGCATTTTGTAGATAAGATCGACCAGGAAACCGAAGGCGATTCTGTTTTTTTAAAAAGATACCGTCGTAAACATGAAGTGCTGACACATATTTCCGATACCGCCTACAATGCGGTAATAGGTGGCATGGAGGATGTGGTAACCCTGGGTACAGCAAGAGTGGCGCAAATACCGGGTATCGAGATCTGCGCTAAAACAGGTACGGCAGAAAACTATACGAGGTTGTATGGAAACAGGATCAAATTGCCGAACAACTCGATGTTTGTTTGTTTTGCTCCCAAAAACAATCCGAAGATCGCTATTGCAGTAGCCGTGGAAAATGCTGGTTACGGTGCTACCTGGGCCGGCCCGATTGCCCGCATACTGATGGAAAAATACCTGAATGATACCTTGCAGGAAAAAAGCAAAGCAGACCTGGAAAGAATTGCAGGCACTAACTTGATGCCTGCTTATCTTAAAAGACTGCAATACTCAACCGATTCGCTCCGTGCGCGCGACTGGTTTGAAAAAACAAATGATAGCAGCTATTTAAAAAAATATACCGGTATCAGTTTCAATGAAAAGAAAGAAACGAAAGCGGCGGTACCGGTAAAGAAAAATAAACCGGCGCCTGCTGAACAGCGCAAAGAAGAATTTATCGCGATACTGCCTGAAAAAAAGTCCTTACCTAAAACTTTACCAGCACCTGTCGTTTCATGAGCAATCGTAATCCTGCCATATCGAAAGGAATTGATTCCAGCCTGGTCTGGATCTACCTGCTGCTGGTTGCCATTGGTATCATGGCCATCTTTGGCGCTACCTATAAAGAAGGCGATGCCGTTCTGCAAAGCTTTCTTGGATATAAAACAGATTACAGTAAGCAGTTTTATTTTTTCATCATCGGTCTTATTCTAGGCCTTTTCATTTTATTGACGGATAGTAAATTCTTTTCTGCTACGGCGAATATTTCTTACGCCGCAGGTATCTTCCTGATGTTGCTGGTATTCCCTTTTCACTCCAATATTAAAGGAACAGCTTCGATTATAAAATTCGGGGGATTCCAGTTTCAGCCGGCGGAATTTTGTAAAATATGTGTGGCGCTGGCATTGGCAAAATATCTGTCGCGACCGGAAACGGATTTCAGTCGTACACGTTCGCAACTCATCGCAGCAGCGCTTACCCTGGCGCCGGCTGTTCTTAGTATCATGCAAAAAGAAACAGGTCTTGCCCTGGTCTTCTTTGCTTTCTTCCTGGTGATGTACCGCGAGGGTCTTCCTTCCATCATTCTTGTCATCGGGTTTGCCATGGCAGCACTGGTGATAGCAACCCTGCTGATGGAAAAAAATACACTGGCCATGATCCTGACAGGATTGGCGATCCTGACAATTTTCCTCGTCCGGAGACAATTGAAAAGAAACCGCTCCATGCTCGTTATGATCATTTTTATCTGGGCGATTTGTGTATCGGTTCAGCGTTTTGTTGTGCCTTTTGTTTTCAAGCATGTTTTTAAACTGTACCAGGTAGAAAGGATCTATAGTACCATGGGTAAAGAAGTGCCACAGGAATATATCGATGCACATAAAAATGAAAAAGAAAGTCCCGCGGAGCGGAAAAAAGATACTGATTATAATGTGCGCCAATCGAAAATCGCGATTGGCAGTGGTGGTTTATTTGGAAAAGGCTTATTAAAAGGAACACAAACGCGGTATGGGTTCGTACCAGAACAACGAACGGATTTCATTTTTGATACCGTAGCGGAAGGATTTGGGTTTACAGGTAGTTTAGTGCTGCTAAGCGTTTACCTGCTTTTATTATTCAGACTGGTCACGGTAGCGGAACGACAGCGAAGTGTATTCAGCCGTGTTTATGCGTATGGGGTAGCTTCTGTTTTCTTCTTTCATATATTGATCAATGTGGCGATGGCGATCGGTCTGGCACCGGTAATTGGTATTCCTTTGCCATTGATCAGCTATGGCGGTACCTCGCTTCTTACATTCACGGTACTTCTCTTTATCCTCATCAGGCTGGATGCCGACAGGCAAATGGTCCTTCGTTAATACACACACAGAATTTATTCTTCGATTGGGAAATTGATAAATTGTGTTGCAACTTGCATACATGAAGATCATTCCGCTTTCTGAAGGCACGTTTACAATTGACAAGTCAAAACTTTTTGTTCCTTTTGATGATGATAAAGACGATCTGCAGGCCCGTCCTGTTGGCAGCCTGCTGGTAGAAGTGCAGCCCTTTGTAGTAATCACAGAACGTGATATCCTCCTGCTTGATACTGGACTGGGATTTTCCGATAAGGAGGGCACGATGCAGTTACATAAAAACTTGCAGGCAGCCGGTATCGATCCTGCCTCTGTTACCAAAGTATTGATGAGCCACTTGCATAAAGATCATGCCGGTGGGGTAACATTGGATACTGATCATAACAAGTTAAGTTTTCCGGCTGCAACATATTATATCCAGAAAAGGGAACTGGACTTCGCCTACGAAAAAGGATTCCCTTCTTTTATTACAGAAGACCTGGAAGGGTTGAAAAATGCAGAACAGGTGGTATGGTTGCAGGAGGATGAAGGAACGATCGATGGATATATCTCTTATAAACTAACCGGTGCGCATTCTCCCTTGCACCAGGTATTCACGATAAAGGAAAAGGAAGAAACCGTTTTCTTTGGCGGTGATGATGCGCCGCAATTGCAGCAAATGAAACATCGTTTTGTTGCCAAATATGATTATGATGGGAAAAAGGCAATGGAGTTAAGGAAACTGTGGTGGGAGCAGGGCCAAAAAGAAAAATGGACATTCCTGTTTTACCACGATGTAAAAAATCCCAGCTACAGTTTCAGTAAATAATTGAGTTGTAATGAAGAATTATGAGTTGTGAATTATGAATGTTATACCTGCGGTAGCCTATTCATAATTTATAACTCATAATTCTTCATTACAATCTCCAGCCAAACGACAACCCAAATCTGAAGCCCGGCAAAAATCCTTTGTATTCCGATGATACAGATCGCTGGTTGGGATTCACATCTATCTTCAGCTTCTTTCCCACCAGCGGCACATCTTTAAACGTATCGTTCAATTCATTTTCTGCATCAGCCGATTCCTGCGCATCCCAGGGAGCGCCGCTGCCGAGTTCCTGCATCAGTATATTATGTTTGGAAGAATTCGCTTCCGGTCCGAGAAAATAAAAGTCAACCGTGAAATGATTACCGATCAGGAACTGTGCACCCAGTTGTGCACCGATACCGACGCCTGAATAATCACTGGTAACCGCAAAATCACGGGAAGTGCCATCGATATCGGCATCCGTAGTGAACGACGCATTATGTTTCATGTATTTTACATAAGGCTCGAAATAAGCGCCATGCATATTGCCTTCACCAAGATACACCCGGTAGCCGGCCATAGCTGAAAACGTTTTCTGTGTGATCGTTTCCTTTCTATCATCCAGTTTATACGTGGATGCCTGGTTAAAAGGAATACCAATTGTTAGTGTGAGTGATTTTTTTAAATTCATATTGTACTCACCACCTAATGTTATTTTGCCAAAGAAAATACCGGCAGGGGCCCATTTGATACCGACATCGTACGTGGAGAGTTCATCGTCCTGTGCAGTAGCAGGAAATGACAGAAGAATAATAGCCAGGGAAGTAAGGATTTTTAGTTTCATAAAATTGGATTTAATGATGGCGAATCAAACGTAATAATATACATTTTCGGGGGAATGAGGGAGAGAATCGGGAAATTTCGGAACCACAAAAGAAGGAAGGAAATTGCTTTAAAAGAAGTTTTTACGTATAAGATCCATTTCCAGGTTTCAAAATAAACAGGATAGCCCTATGACAAAAAAGGCCCGCTCTGAAAAGAGCCGGCCGTTGCTAACCTATGAAAAACACCAAGATCAAAGATATATAAAAACTTATTTTATTATAAAATTTGTCTTGTTTCTTCTCAACGGCCTGGCACCGGCAGGGTTATTCCTTAGACGTTCCTTTCGGATATCTCTTAGCTCCTGTATAAAACGTTCCTGGTGATTATATACCTGGTCTCCGCGCTGATCCCCCATAATTTCCCTGAATTGCGCCCGGTAACGTAACCGTAGGGCAACTATCTTCTGTTGCATCACCAAACGGTCTCCGCGGTTCTCCCGGATCGTCTGCCTCCACTCTTTGAAGTATTTGTGAAAGATGGGGATAAATTTATTGCCCTCGTCTTTACTAAGATCAAGACGCTTCTGGATATACTCGCTCATCTTATCCTGGATCTTTTCATTATTATTATCATCTTCTTCCTGTGCGAAAAGACCGGAACTGGTTACAAGCACCAAACTCAATATGAATAAAAAACGTTTCATGTTAATTTAGCAAAGCATCATTATCCGAATCCGGTTCAGCCGCCTGCGTTTCATTTAAAAAATCCTGTATCGCTTCATCCGATACATTTTTCATTAATTCCTTTATATCATCATTACCGGAATTACTTGCAATCACCGGGGCCGCTTCATCGGTAAGGTCGATAAAATTATTCAGCTCATCGGTGCTTACTTTTTTCACATTGCTTTCTACCCAACCATGAGGATTCTGATCTATATCGATTGATTTATTCTTTTCTGAATATATAAAACCACCCAGCGCAATAAAACCTGTAACGATCGCAGCCGATGCATAACGGAACCATTTGCGACTGGTCAGCGGGATTACTTTCGCAGCAGGCTTTTCTATTGTTTTAGTATCGCTGTTCAGTGACTGGAAATAATCAGCAGGAACACTATACGGCGCTTGTTTTTTCAATCCACTTAACAAAGGTGAAAGACTTTCCAGCTCTTCAACGGCTGACAGGTTTTGTTCGCTTTGTAAAACACCCTGCATCAGTTTTTCTTCAAGGCCATCAAAATAACCGGCAGGCGCCTGGTAAGGAATTCTTTTACTATGGATCAGCGGCGAAGAAGCAGATAATTCTTCTCCTGTGCTTCCCAGTTCCATAGCATTGATACGCGCCATGATCTGTCCGGCCAACTCTCCGAAATAATTACCAGGGATATAGTAAAGATTTGAAGAAGAGATCGTTACAAGGTTGCTTTGCAGCTCCTTCAACTCCTGTAATATGTAATCTCTTTGTGTCATTTGTGCGTAGTTGAGACGCAGATTTGGCCTGAAAGTTTAATAATTTTTGAGATATTCCTCGATTTTTTTGACCGCATGATGATAGCTTGCCTTCAGGGCTCCTTCACTGGTTTCCAGTACCCGGCTCATCTCTTCGTAAGGCATCTCGTCATAATACCGGAGATTGAATACAACCCGCTGTTTTTCAGGAAGTTCCTGGATAGCTAATTGTAATTTCCACTCCAGTTTCTGGTAGTCAAAATGCTGGTCGGCTTTGATCTTATTGGTAAGGGCGCTTTCTTCATGGCTAAGGCTGACAGAAGACCTTTTCTTTTGTTGTTCGAGAAAGGTCAGGCACTCATTGGTGGCGATCCTGTATAACCAGGTATAAAGCTGGCTGTCTTCCCGGAAGTTTTCCAACCCCTTCCAGACGCGGATAAATACATTTTGCAGCACATCATTGGCATCGTCATGATCTACCACCAGCCGGCGGATATGCCAGTATAGTTTTTCCTGGTACTTCTTAATGATAGCGGTATAGGCGCGTTCCTTCGTGGCAGGTTCGCGAAACTGTATAAGTAACTCTGTATCTGTAGCTGCAGTTAAGGACATATTGTTTGCTTTAACGCAGTCCGGCGAAAAATGTTATAGGAAGATTAATTATGAATTATGAATGGATAATTATGAATGGATCGTGATTACAGGGGAATTCTTATGTTTTACACCCATTCATAATTCATAATTCTTAATTGTTTCAATTCTCTTTCCGTTTCATCACCTTCTCCGCAGCGGCAACGATATCCGGGATATCCAATCCATATTTCTTTAAAAGTTCCATCGGTGTTCCGCTTTCTCCAAACGTATCTTTTGTTCCTACATATTCGATAGGCACCGGGAAATGTTTGGCAGCGCATTGCGCGATTGCATCACCTAAACCACCAATGATATTATGTTCTTCGGCAGTAACAACGCATTTTGTTTTCCTGATCGATTTGATCACGGCTTCTTCATCAAGCGGTTTGATCGTATGTATATTGATCACTTCCACGCTGACGCCTTTTTCCTGTAAGATCGCGCCTGCCTGGATAGCATTCCACACGAGGTGGCCACAAGCGAAAATCGAAACATCAGTTCCTTCGGAAAATTGTTGCGCCTTTCCTATTTCAAAGGGTTTGTCCGATGTGAAGATGGGCCATACAGGACGGCCGAAACGCAGGTATACCGGCCCTTCGTATGTGGCAATCGCTTCCGTAGCTGCTTTGGTTTGTGCATAATCGCAGGGAACAATCACTGTCATGCCGGGAAGCATTTTCATCAACCCGATATCTTCCAGTATCTGGTGCGTAGCGCCATCTTCTCCTAATGTCAATCCCGCGTGTGAGGCGCAGATCTTTACATTCTTGCCGCTATAGGCTACACTCTGGCGGATCTGGTCGTATACACGGCCGGTAGAAAAATTGGCGAACGTAGTTGTATAAGGAATCTTACCACCGATCGTCATACCTGCTGCAATACCGATCATATTGGCTTCGGCAATACCGCATTGTACAAAACGTTCAGGGAACTCTTTCATGAATTGATTCAGCTTCAAGGAACCAGCCAGGTCGGCTGTCAGCGCCACTATATTGGAATTTTTGCGGGCTGCTTCTACGATTCCATCACCAAAACCACTCCGGGTATCTTTATTTCCGGTTGACTTAATATCTTTTAATTGCATAGTCTGAAATTTGCTGGGCAAAAGTAGGGATTTCGGGTGGCAGTTGTAGTAAGTAGTTGGTATTCTTATAGTCAGCCCGGCAATCGGGCAGTCTGCAGCTACAGCCGTTAGTTTGAATCATTATTTTATTAAAGACAAAAAATAAGCCACGGATACACGGATCTCGCCTTTGGCGAGATCCGTGTATCCGTGGCAAAAAATTAAAACGATTTACTTATACCCCGACTGCAAGGCTGTTAATTAAGCTCCTTCGGCTGTCCCGTAAAAATCGCCGCGTCTGCTTTCAGCTTTTGTTCCCATTTCCAGGCCGTCAGCATCATTTCATCGAGCGAATATTTAGGGTCCCATCCTAATTGTTTTTTTGCATGGTCATTATTGGCATAGATCGCGATCACATCACCCGGACGGCGCGGACCGATCTCGTAGTTGAGTTTTACACCACTTACCTTTTCAAACGATTGGATCGCTTCGAGTACCGTTACACCATTGCCCGTTCCCAGGTTAAATACCTCGCATTTCGCCGTATTCTTTTGTTGTTCGAGATATTGTATCGCCAGCGTATGTGCATTCGCGATATCGCTGACATGGATAAAATCACGCAGGCAGGAGCCATCGCGTGTTTCTGTATAATCTGCCCCGAACACTGTCATCTTCGGAAGCTTGCCGATCGCTGTCTGTGTAATAGCCGGAACAAGATTTTGCGGGCGGCCAATCGGCATTTCACCGATCTGTATGGAAGTATGCGCACCTACCGGGTTGAAATAACGCAGCAGGATACATTGCGTACCTGTACTTTTTGAAAACTCATTAATGATCTGTTCACCCATTTGCTTGGTATAACCATACGGTGATTCAGCGGGTTTGGGTGGTGTCTTTTCAGTAACAGGTATATGATCAGGATTGCCATATACTGTACAGGAAGAAGAAAAAACAAAAAAAGGAATATCGAACTCCTGCACACATTTGAGCAGGTTGATCAATGAATTGATATTATTTTCGAAATACATCAGGGGTTTCTCCACCGATTCGTTCACTGCTTTGTAAGCGGCAAAATGGATAATGCCTTCGATGCCTTCGTTTTCCTGGAAAATGGCAAACGTATCGTCGAAATTGCAGAGATCGACCCTGTAATTCTTCACTTTCCGGCCGGTGATCCTTTCCACTCCTTCAAGAATAGCCGGATCGGAACGGCTGTTATTATCCACCGATATCACATCATAGCCATGATTGATCAGGTCAACGATCGTATGAGAACCAATATAGCCGCAGCCTCCGGTCACTAAAATTGTAGCCATAAATAAGTTATTCGCAAAAATAGGGAATAGGGAAATAAGAAATAATAAATGTGAAATAAGGAATAAGGAATGAGAAAGTAGTCAGCACTTAGCCTGTACTTTCTCATTCCTTATTTCTTAATCCCGGAACTCTTATCTGAAAAGATGAACTAAATAATATACACCGGAAGCCAGTAACCCGCTGACAGGAATGGTCAGTACCCAGGCCCATAAAAGATTTACCGTGACACCCCAGCGCACAGCCGAGAGACGTTTGGTAGCGCCAACTCCCATAATAGAACCCGTAATGGTATGGGTGGTGCTCACCGGTATCTTCAGCGATTCGGTGATAAATAAAGTAATGGCGCCGGCTGTTTCTGCCGCTACTCCTTCAAAAGGTGTCACCTTGGTGATCCTTGTTCCCATCGTCTTTACAATCTTCCATCCGCCACTCATCGTACCAAATGCAATCGCCGTATAACAGGCTAAAGGCACCCACCATACCATGTGATCCAAATGATACCTGGTCGGATCGGAAGCGATCAGCGCCGCCATAATGATACCCATTACTTTTTGTGCATCATTACCACCATGACCAATACTGAAGATCGCCGATGAAACCAATTGCAATCTTTTGAACCAGGCATTGGCGCGGTTGGCATTCAGGTTGCTGAGGTATAGAGAGAAAATGGCCATTATCAGGATGATAAGGCTCAGTAATATCCATTTAAAATTCTGGGAATGAAAAATAACTTTCAGCACATAGGAAGTATAATGCGATTTTAAATTGGCAGGATCGGTTTCGAGGTGAGTAGCAAGGAAAAGTCCTACTAATAAGATAATTGCCAGTGAAAAAACTTTCGGTCCCCATCCTTTACGAAATGAATTGATGAACCAGAGTGAAATAATAAAGGCCATGATCATACCGATCAAAGGTGCGAGGAAAATAAAACTCACGATCTGGATAACAGGTCCTGAATTGACAGAACTGAAATTGCCTGAGTGCGCAATAGCAGCGCCGGCAAACCCGCCGATCAATGTATGGGAAGAAGACGATGGAATACCCTGCCACCAGGTAAATAAATTCCAGATGATCGCTGCGATCAACCCGGAGAAGATCACTTCAAGAGTGATCCATTCTGATTTCACCGTTTTGGCAATGGTATTGGCTACGCCATGATCTTTAAAGATAAAATAAGCGACAAAATTGAACAGCGCCGCCCATAATACCGCCTGGAAAGGGGTCAGTACCTTGGTAGATACAACGGTAGCAATGGAATTGGCAGCATCATGAAAGCCGTTGATATAATCGAAGATCAGTGCTAGAACGATGATGACAATCAGGAAAGAAGTCATAAGTTAATTTGGCAATGAGTTGATTGGGAAATGGTATAATTATTAAGTAGACACATTTCCAAATCTTCAAATTAATTAAGCGTATTTGATAATGATGGATTCGATCACGTTACTCGCATCTTCGCACTTGTCGGTAACGATCTCCATCACCTGGTATATTTCTCTTTTTTTGATCACTTCCTTGGCATCGGGCTCGGTAGCGAATAAACGCTCGATGCTCATATCGAAAATATCATCTGCCTGGTTCTCGATGCTGTTGATCTTTACCAATGCCTCCGTGATGTTGCGCATGTTTTTCATATCGCGCAATTCAACCACCGCAGTACGAACATGCATGGCGCCCTGCTCGATCAGCTCGGTCATCTTCTGCATACCGATATCGTTGGGGTTGACACGGTAGAAATTGATCTTTTTGGCAGATGCATAAATATAATCGGCCACATCATCCAGTGAGGTGGCGAGCAGGTGAATATCTTCCCTGTCGAAAGGAGTGATAAAATTTCTGCCCAGTTCGGTAAATATGCTATGGGTAAGCTCATCGTTGGCATGCTCCAGGTCCTCTACCTGGCTGATGAGCGAAGCTCTTTTATCAAAATCGGGTTCGGCTACGATATCTTTCAGCACGGACCCCATTTTTGCCACATTATCCGCTGCTTTCTCAAAGAGTTCGAAGAAGATCCTGTTCTTCGGCATAAAGATCTTCAGGAATGAATTGGATGCCATACTTGTTGTTTAATTTATCCTGATACTTGTCAGGGTGGTGCGAAATTACCGGGTAGGAAACCCATGGCTAAGCTAACCGGCAGAATTAATAATTTATTAATATAGAATTAAATTTAAAATAACTTTCAAATAACAAAGATTTTATATTGCAGGTTATTCCAATTCTGACACATGTTCCACCAGGGCAATATCGGTTTTAAACTGCTTTTTACCATTTTTGCGGTTGTTTTATTATCCTTCAAAGGCATTTCGCAACGTTATTTATCCGATTTCGATTCTTCCCTGTTTTTACGTGATACCGTCAGGCCATTGATCAAAAAATTCGAGAACCTTCGTTTTTCCGGTTATTTCCAGGGGCAATACCAGGTTATCAGCACAAACGGAGCCAAAACATATGGCGGTGGTGATTTTGCTGAATTTTCTAAAACAAGGTTTATGATCCGCCGCGCCCGTATGCGCATGGATTATCTCGCCCTTACGCATAATAAATTACCCAAAGCCTTATTTACTTTTCAGATCGATGCGACAGAACGAAGTGTGAGAGTAAGAGATATGTTTATCCGGCTCTACGAAACTAAAAAGAATCTTTTTTCCTTAACCACCGGTGTCTTTGCCCGCCCCTTTGGATTTGAGGTCAATCTTTCTTCTTCCTACCGCGAAACACCTGAAAGAGGTCGTATGTCGCAGGAACTTGTGCCTTCTGAAAGAGACCTCGGCGCAATGGTTTCTTATGAGCCGCAACGAAAGACAGCCCGAAATCATTATATCCGGATCGATGCAGGTGTTTTTAATGGTCCTGGCCTGGCAGGCACCACCGATTTTGATAATGTAAAAGATATTATCGGCCGCATTATTTTAAAACCTGTGCGGATCAACCAGTTTGAACTCAGTGGAAGTCTTGGTTACCTCCATGGCGGATGGAGGCAGGTTTCCAAGTTTGTATATAAAGTAGGTGAACTGCCTTCCGGCAGTAAAACCTTTATCGTCGATTCGGCTGTTACTAATATAGGTAAAACAGCGCCTCGCCAATATTATGGGGCCGATATGCAATTGAAATGGCTGCATAAAAAAACAACCACCGAGATCAGGGCCGAGTTCTGGACAGGTAAACAATCCGGTACTCCAGCCACAACGGTAAGCCCCGGTACACTGCCCACCACACCTACTTATATCCGACAGTTCAATGGCGCTTTCTTTTATTTTATCCAGGATATTATCAGTAACAAAACACAACTGCTCGTTAAATATGATTGGTACGACCCGAATAAAACAGTGGCCGGCAAAGAAATCGGGAAAGCTGGAACTGTTTTTTATGAAGGCGATATCAAATATTCCACGCTTGGACTGGGGATTTCGCGGGTCGTAACCAGCACTGTAAAGTTTATCCTGTATTACGAAATTGTTACCAACGAATCAACCGCTCTCAGCGGTTATACGCAGGATGTAAAGGATAACCTGCTGACTTGCCGGCTTCAATTCAGGTTTTAAAAAAGTACATAACAATTCGGTAACATTCAGGTTACAATTCGATAACCGGTGCGTAACATGCCGGTAACCTTGCCGTCATTCCTTTGCCGGCAAATAACTGTTATGCTAAGAAGGTTGAGCCTGTTCTTTTTAATTGTAGTTACTAGTTTCTCTTTCATCCAGGCACAGAATGCCAAACTCACCGGTAAGGTGGTGAATACCAAAAATGAACCGCTGTCATCTGTTTCTATCAAAGTAGCCGGGGCAAGCGGTGGTGCTACTACAGACCTTGAAGGTCGTTTTACAATAACTCTCGCTATCGGAAAAAAGTATGAGCTGGAATTTTCCACCGTTGGATATGAATCGAAGATCATCAACGATGTGGAAGTACTGGCTGGCCAGGTCAATGAGCTGAATGTATTACTGGAAATAAAAGCCACTACTGTTGAGAACGTAACCGTGACCGCCCGCCGGTCTTCGGCGAGATTGGAAACAGTTGCTTCGCTCATTTCTTTCCAGAAAAATACAAATACGGTTGCTTCCGTGATCTCTGCTGAAAGCATCCGTCGCTCACCGGATAAAAACACAGGTGAAGTATTGAAGAGAACGCCGGGTGCAAGTATCCAGGAAGGTAAGTTCATTATTGTAAGAGGTCTCGCAGACCGTTACAACCAGGCAATGCTGAATGGTATCTTATTAACCAGTACAGAGCCGGATCGTAAAACATTCTCTTTCGATATGATCCCCGCGCAGATGATCGATAATATTGTTATCAATAAAGCCTTTGTCCCGGAATATCCCGGCGAGTGGGCCGGTGGTCTTATCCAGGTAAATACAAGAGATATACCTGCAAAGAATTTCTTCAATGTGCAGGTAGGTACAGGATTCAATTCACAAACAATCGGTAAGGATTATTATAAAGATGCCCAGGGTGGTAAACTCGACTGGCTGGGTACTGATGATGGTACAAGAGCATTGCCTTCTTCTTATACTACCAAATCGAACTTTGATGTTTTATCCAATGCAGATAAAACAGCCATCGGAAAACAATTACGCTCAAACTGGGCACCCGAGAAAACAACCGCTCCGCTCAACCTTTCTTTTCAGGCCAACGGAGGTTTCACTACCAAAGTATTCGGTAAAGGACTGGGAGGTACGTTTGGTGTGATTTACAGCAAAACCAATCGTTTCCTGAAATTGCTGAACCGTTCCAATGTTATCGATGAGAACACACACGATGTAAGTGTTGTTTATAATTATGATGATAACAAATACCAGCAGGATGTTTCAGCTGGTGCATTGGGAAGCCTGACCCTGCAATTGAACCCAAAGAACAAGGTCACGGTAAAATCGATCCTGAATGTGAACAGTCCTAATTCCGTTACACAGCGCCAGGGTGCTGATTTCAGCCGGATCGAAGATCTGAAAGGAACGGAGTTCACCTTTAAGCAAAATACATTCTTCACGGTGCAGGCAGCCGGTGATCATGTGATCACGAATCAGCTTAAATTAAAATGGTATGGCGCTTTTAATATTCTCGATGGATATATTCCCGATCAGCGTCGTATCCTTTACTCCAAAGCCTCCAACAGCGCAGATCCTTACCGTGCGATCATCTCCAACAGTCTTTCCCAGCAAAGCGGTAGCCGTATCTATCAAAGCCTGAGCGATTATATCTATACAACAGGCGGTGACCTGACCTACAATTTCAAATGGCTGGGACAAACACAGGCGATCAAAGGCGGTTATATGTTGCAGATTAAGGACCGTTTGTATGATGCGCAACTCTTTGCCAACTATCTTCCGCTGGATAATGATGCATTGCGCCAGGTTGGACCTGAAACAATTTTCTCCCCTGAAAACTTTGGTACCGGTACCGATAACAAATTTGCTTTCGATGCCATCAAGGGAAACACCTTCCGTTATATGGCAAATACAATCCTGAATGCAGGTTTTATACAATTTGATAACCAGTTCACCAAAGACCTGCGTGTAGTATGGGGATTACGGGTAGAAGATTATGATCAGCTGGTAGGAAGTGTAAAGAAATGGGACCCCCGTCATACGCATGAAGAAGTAAGGGATTTCTTACCGGGATTGAATGCGACGGTGAAACTTAATAACAACACCAATCTCCGTTTATCAGGTTCACAAACAGTGATACGTCCTGAACTGCGCGAACTGGCCTTCCTCAATCTTTATGATTTTGAACTGAATGCTTCTGTACAGGGAAATCCGTTCCTGAAAAGAACAAAAGTTTCCAACCTGGATTTGCGATATGAAATCTATCCTAAAGCAGGTGAGGTGCTGACTGCAGGTGTATTCTATAAATACTTCCAGAATGCGATCGAACAGATCTTCAACGGTCAGGGTGGTGGTGCGAGCACCTTCACTTATCAGAATGCCAAAAAAGCCAACTCTTATGGCGTGGAGATCGAAATGCGTAAAAAACTGAGCTTCTCCGATGCCTTGAAGAATTTCACTTTCCAGGCCAATGCCGCTTATATCAAGAGTAAAGTAAAAGATGAAACATTAAAGCTCGACAGGTCATTACAGGGGCAATCACCTTATGTATTGAACCTTGGACTGTTATATGATCTGGAGAAAGCTGGTTTCAATGCTACCTTATTATTCAACCAGATCGGTGAAAGGATCTACCTGGTGGGTGATGCTTTTGCAGGCGCACCGGATGTATATGAAGCGCCGAGACCCTTGCTCGATCTGCAACTGGCTAAGAAATTCATCAAAAACAAAGCAGAGATCAGGTTAAGCATTGCTGACCTGCTGAACCAGACACAGTACTTCTATCAAAACACAAACGATAAAAAAACTTTCCAGAAGAACGAGGATGCTTACCGTTTCACAAGAAAGTTTGGTACCACCTATACTATAACGTTTAATTATTCATTGTAAAATCTTCAAAACAAATACAGAAATGAAAAAGTTTATCTTCTCCTTAGCCGCCATTGCCGCAATCGCAGTTAGCAGTTGCCGCAAAATTGAAACAGATGGCGAAAAAGAGATTGTAGTCATTACGCAACCAGGTTCGGGCAATACAGGAGGACAAACGATCACGCTCCAGGGTCGTATCAATGCGGATACAGTGTTACATAAAGAGAATACATATATCCTGAAAGGACTGGTGTATGTGGTAGGTAATCACACCATGACAGTGGAAGCAGGTACTACCGTGAAAGGTTCATTCAGTGGTGCTGATGTAGCAGCGCTGGTTATTACCCGTGGTTCTAAACTGATCGCTATAGGAACTCCTTCTGCTCCTGTTGTTTTCACTTCTGCTTCTCCGAATCCACAGTCAGGTGACTGGGGTGGAATTGTGCTTTGTGGTAAAGCAGGTTACAATCTGAGTTACAATGGCATCAACGGTCTTTACCAGGTAGAAGGTGGTATCGATAATGCACAGGGAGATGGTTTAGCCGGTTCAGGTGATGCAGTAGCTCCTACGCCGGTAGATAATGATAACTCCGGTACGTTGCAATATGTACGTATCGAATATGCAGGGTATGCTTACCAGCCTGATAAAGAGATCAACAGTTTGACACTTGCTGCTGTAGGCAGTGGTACAACGATCGATCACATCCAGGTTGCTTATGCAAAAGATGATGCATTCGAGTGGTTTGGCGGAACAGTTAACTGTAAATACCTGATCGCGTATAAAACACAGGATGATGATTTCGATACAGACAATGGTTTTAGTGGTAAAGTACAGTTTGGTTTGATCATCCGTGATTCACTGATCGCAGATATCTCCAAATCAGAAGCATTTGAAAGTGATAACAATGCTAACGGATCTACTTCCACTCCAAAAACAAAAGCGATCTTCAGTAATATCACTGCTATCGGACCAAAAGCTTCTCTGAATAATACAGGTAACAGCTTATACCTGGCTGGTGCACAGATCAGGAGAAACTCAGGTATCTCTATCTTCAACTCCATCATCATGGGATGGCCTGTTGGTATCTTCATCGATGCGACTACAGGTACTTCTTCTGCCCTGAACATCGAAGACAGCACCCTGAGACTGCGCAACGTAACATTGGCTGGTAACGGAACCAACCTGCAATTCGCCGGTACCGCAGGTGCTACGATCAATTCAAGTGCAACATTGATCACATGGGCTACGAACCCTTATTATAACAACGATCTTTTGACGAATGTGGGTGATGCGAAACTGATCCAGCCATATAACTATGGTGCACCTGATCCAACTCCATTTGCAGGTGCGAATGGTAACCAGAAGATCTTAAGCGGTGCCGATTTTACAGATGCAAGATTCAATGGCGATAC
>CAMLGR010000088.1 GCA_946479615.1 uncultured Bacteroidota bacterium
TACCGGAAAACCCCGTAAAAGGGGAATAAACCCGCATTTTACACAATAAGCCTCTGGATCAGGCGTTTCTATAACGGACATTTTTATCACTGGACATCTCATATTTTGGACATTAACTGTTTGCTAATGACAAACTTTACACCTGAGAATCTTTTACAATATTTGTATAAAGAGACCTCTCCTGAACAGACCGCAGCTATTGCGGAAGCTTTAAAGCATGATTGGACTTTACGCGAAAAATTCGATGTTCTTAGAGCTTCAATGGACAGGCTCGACAAGATCCGGGAAACACCCCGCACCGAAGTCGTCCTGAACGTACTGAATTATGCCCGTGAAAAATGGGCAGAAGAAGTGCAATAGTCTTCGTTACCAACTGTAGTTAAAAAAATTATCAGCATCCCTTGTGGATGCTTTTTTATGTTTGGTTTCACGCGGCAGGCGTAGCATGAAACTCTTCTTTGAGAAACTTACAGTTCATACTTTCGTGTACTATTTTAATATGACCCGCAAAGAACGTTACCAATTCGTCATTACTTATTTCCAGGAAAACATACCGGAAGCAGAAACAGAACTGATCTATGACGATCCTTACCAGTTGCTCGTAGCTGTTATATTATCTGCTCAATGCACTGATAAACGCGTTAACCTTACCACGCCTGCCATCTTTAAAAAATACCCCGATGTCTATGCATTGAGCAAAACCAATTTTGATGCTCTCTTTCCTTTTATCAAAAGCATCTCCTATCCCAACAATAAGACTAAACATCTTATTGGTATGGCGCAAAAAGTAGTGAGCGATTTCGATGGTAAAATACCAATGACGGTAGACGAACTCATTCAATTACCCGGCGTAGGGCGCAAGACCGCAAATGTGATCACATCGGTCATAGATAGTCAACCCAATATGGCGGTGGATACCCATGTGTTCCGTGTCAGCCGTCGTATTGGCCTGGTACCGCAAACTGCTTCTACCCCACTGGCTGTAGAAAAAGAACTTTTAAAAAATATTCCGGAAGAACTCGTTCACAAAGCACATCATTGGCTGATTTTGCATGGACGATACACCTGCGTCGCCAGAAATCCTCATTGCGAACGGTGTGGAATACGCCCCGTTTGTCTTTATTTTCACAAAACAAAGAATGTTTTTCCCTGATCTTTTTTCATAGCTGTATTTAAATTGCCCGTCTCCCCGTCAGTGTAATTTTTAAATCAGCGAATATGAAAAAGACGATGGGAGGTATGGCATTGATGATTGCCTGCCTGTTTATAACAATGCATTCTTCAGCGCAATACTATTTCTATAATAACAACTACTATGCGACCGATTGGGTAATGGAAACCGGCGCTTCCGCCGGGGCCATGAACAGCCTGACCGATCTTGGTGGCCGTAAAGGCGCCGGCAAAGGTTTTATTAAAGATCTTAACGGGAAAGTTACCAGACCGTGTTTCAGCATGTATGTTGTGGCGATGTATAAAGAAGCTCTTGGTGTACGGCTTGAATTCACCACCGGTCATATCCGTTCCGCTGATGCCCTATTGAAAAAAACCGATCCCAATCCCGGTGGACGGTATGGTCGCAACCTTAGCTTCCGATCCTATATCCACGATCTGCAACTGGCCGCCGAGATACATCCATTGTTCTTTAAATTGTATGAAGAAGATAAAGCACCGTATTGGTCACCATATATTATCACCGGGATCAGTGTATTCCGCTTTGAACCTTCTGCTCTTTTAAATGGTCATTGGTACAAATTGCGTCCCTTACGACTGGAAGGACAGGGTTTTGCCGAATATGCCTCACACAAAATGTACCACCTGGTGCAGCCGGCTATTCCCTGCGGAATAGGAATAAAATATGAAGCTGGCGCATCTTTGTTTATACGCCTGGAGATCATTCATCGCATTCTTTTCACCGATTATCTTGACGATGTAAGCCGCACGTATATAAATGCCGGCTTGTTTGATCGCTATCTCAGTATAGAACAGGCCGGTATTGCCAGGCAATTATACAGTCGCATGGAAGAACTGCAACCCAGTTATAAGATCACGGAAGGGATGCGGCGGGGAAATGAAAAAGATAATGACGCCTTTCTTAGTGCGCAGTTGAAAGTTGGTTGGGTGATACGGTATAGGAGATAGAATATGCAGGAAGAATGGAACACGGATAGAAGTGGATGGATGGATGATAAGTGGATATGAAGCTACTTATTTTTAAGAATGTTTGTCTACAGTTTTCAAACCTGCATTGCCTTTTCAACATGGTATTCACGCATGGTTAGCCCTGAAATTTGCTCACCGTTTACCTGATTTTTTGCCCACGGTTAAAACCATGGGCAAATATCATCTTCAATAGCAGAAAGAAATTAAAGGTCATGTATATCTATCCCTGTTTTACTCTTTCCTTACCGTAACAAAACAGAAATCCCACCATATAATCCTGCCTGCACTTCTTTATAATAATCATTCTGTTTTACAGTATTGTATTTGAACTGCGCACCGATCACAGCATTCAGACGTGTTCCCATCTGTTTTTTAAAACTAAGGTTGGAAGAAACAGACTGCCGGTTTTTCCAGGAAATAAAGAACAAATTACTGTAACTGTCATATAGCAATCCGGTTGTCGTATTATGCCAGGAATCTTTCTCCAGCGGTCGTGAAGACAAGCCTATAACAGGTACCATTATGTCCCAGGTTATTTTACCCGCACCATAATCATACACCAGCGAATGATATAAAGAAAGGTCATTAAAACTGGTCCAGCTTTGACGGCTGTCCTCCTTATCACTGGCTTTAACAAAAGAAGGATTCGCTGATAAACTATATCCCCAATAACTGTTCAGGCGGCCATTTCCGGCTTTCAACAATGAAAATCCCTGTGATAATCTTAGTTCAACAGAATGACTTTTTACTTCTGTAAGACTATTTGATAAGGTACCAGTGCTGGCATTGAAGGAAACAACTGATTTTTTTGCCCGGGTTGATTTTATAAAATTATACTCTGCTCCTGCCGTGCCGCCCGTTACCGGGTAGGATAAAATAAATCCATCTGTCAATCTTTTGTAAGAAGTATTGATGGTAATATTACTTTCACGAATGGCCCTGGTTTGTGCTATTGTTTCATTCGTGCTAATTGTTACAAATAAAACAGCAATGATCAGCAGTTTCATATTGGTCATTTTTTATCAGGTCAATTATATTTCCGGCCCTTGCTCATTAAAAAATCACTGTAACTGAGGTTAAGTGTAAAGCCGATATATGCTTCTTTAATGAGTTTTACTTTTTCCGTGCCCCTTACTCCTGCATCCAGCGAAAGCGAATACAATAGCCCGTTCCCGATAGCCCCACCCATGCCACCGGTTATGCCATACTCATTGATAGGTGTATTCCGTATCTGTAAATAAGACCTGTCGTAGTATAATCCCAGTTGGAAAAATTTACGTTCTACCTGCTGGTTCTGGTATGCTTTTGTTTTGGAAAATTCCGCGCCTGCCGATACACGATGACTGTTGATCAGTTGCCAGCCTTGCTCCTTTACACCCAACGATGACCAATCTTCGAACGTATAATCTGCGACATACGTCGTTTTATTATCGTGTTTGATCGCAATCCCTCCAGCTATCGTGCGCGGAAGTGAAAGATGATCCCGTAACAATTGATTTTCTTTCAGTACGGAAGTGCCATTTTCAGTAACCGTCGTTGTGCGATCCGTATCAAATTTTGTTTTGGGCACATACCGGCCGCCGACTGATATACTCCAGTGCTTATTTAATGTTTTGTCATAAATGATACCACCCTGGAAACGGAATTTGCCAATATAATCCTGTGTGCCGGTACTGATCACCGATTGCAACACTTCATCGCTCAATATTTCCGATTGATTGATGGAACCCGCAATGATCGATGATTTCACCCCGATAGAAAGATGCTTGCCTAGGGAAACAGCATTGGTCCAGTAGTATTCATTGATACTGCCATCACCTTCATACTGTGTATCATAAATACTGTTCGCGCCTTCGATCGTTTTGGTGCCGCTTAATTTATAGTTGATATTACTGAATTGTCCCATGCCGATACTGCTGGCCCAGAAACTATTGATCTTGACAGCCAGTGCGAGCCTTTTGATCCACATATCTTTATTCTTGCTATTGACGGCGGTGATCGGATCACCGGAAAAAGATGAACTTCTCCCGGTTACTGATACCTGTGCCGAAAAAAAACTTCTTGGCAATCCTGCAATGCCGGCCGGGTTATTATCGATCAAATACCCGGATGATTTTAATGCCAGGCCTGTACCTGCCATTCCACTGGTACGGTTGTATACTCTTTTATCAATATCACCAATACCATAAATCGAATACGGATCATTCATATTCTGTGCGTACAGCACCAGCCCGATCACCTGCATCGCAATAAGGCAAACGAATCTTTTTTTAAGACGGTAAAAAAAATACATACTTATTGATTGATGATTAAGACAGATAGTTGAAGCTGCGTAGTATAGTTGGCGCCGCCATTGGCTGATAAGATCAGGCGGGTGACTTCAGCATCAGATTCGCCGGAAGGATTGATCAGGAATAATCCTTTATCATTATTACCCGTTTCCTGCAATAACCCATTAACATAAGAAGTAACATTGAACCGGTAATAATTATTTAATCCAAATACATCATCAAAAACAGGGTATGCTGTATTTACATTCCCACCTGATGAATCCGGAAGGCTGCCCGTATTCAAACTGGTAGCATCAGTAGTTGCCAGCGTTAATTTATCCGGCAACCGATACCCATACCGGTCGAATGATTGATAAGCGGGTTTCACAAACAGCTCTGCTTTTATCAGCCGCACAAAACTACCCGCAGATAAGATCGTTTTCAGTGTAGGGAAGGTCAGTTTCAATTGCAACCCCGTAGCAGGTTGCGAAAACGCCAGGTTATTTGTTTTGCTGACGGGAATATCCGTCAATAAATTATTACCCGGCACAAGTCCTGTTCCTGACCTGTTGGTGAGTATCTGGTTAAACGAATAACTATTGGACAAGGAAAGGAAATCGGTATAGCTTCGTTGCAGGAAGGGAATGGTTGTATGATAATGCACCCGCAGAATGGTTTGCCCGGCTGCGCCATCTACTCCATATATTGCCGATGTATCGGTAGCACCGGTTGAAATACAGATACCTTTGAAATAGTTTAAAAAATTATCGGTACTGTTTATATCCGCACTGTTCTCCTTCAATTTTGGAAATAGTTCTCTTCCCTTTGTATCATCCAATCGCAGCAGAATAGAATCCTCCCCGGTTGGCCGCAGCTTTTTGGTAATGCTGCCTAATGGCGTTGGTTTTACAGGCGCACTACTCGTATTATATAATTGATTGCCGTAACTAAGTGTGATCACATCTGCCAGTTCATTGACAAGTATGGTTTGTGTGCGTGTTGTATCGCCGTAGGAATAATGATTCAACCGGATAAGCAAGGTCATGGAATCGTAAGTTGCTTCGTCGGGTATGGTGGCAACAGTAACGGGTTTATCCATTTGCATAAATATTTTTCCGCCGACCCCACCCAGGAAAGGATCTTTATACTTACCCAACAGCCAGGAAGTTTTAGCACTGGTGACAAATGAATCTGTCAGAACGGTAGACAATTGCACCTCTACGGTATCTATATATGCCAGATGCGTGGCGCTGTTTTCAGGGATGGTACCAAATTCAATTGTATTACGCGTACAAGCTGTAAGAGCAGCCAGTACACTTATCATCATTAATAGCCGGGCAGAAGAAAAATACATGGTAACTATTTTCTGCCGCAATTTATTCCTGCCTGCAGGCGACAAATTGTTATAGTCTATAAACGACGGTGATTAATCTGCGAATTCATATCCTGCACAGACCAATGCTTTTTTGCCTGGTTTTTTAACGGGAAATGTCTTTTACAGATGTTATAGATTAAAAGCAGGGATTTGTCTATTGAAACGGCCTGTCTATCTATTTTAAGATAGTCTTGGGGCAAAGGGCGGATATTTTTATAAAAAATTTCTAATGAGAAAAGTACACGCATACCTGGTTGGAGGTTCACTTATCATTTCTTCTCTTTTTATTTCGCAGGGTTGTACCAAGAGTACAGATTCGGATGATGACCTGATCGGTAACTGGCAAAAATCAAATGACTTTGGTGGTGATCCCCGCAGTGAAGCGGTATGTTTTACCATTGGCGAAAATGCGTATGTAACTACCGGCGCTTCCAGCAGCACCCGTTATAAGGATATCTGGGAATATAACACTACCAGGAAGTACTGGACCCAAATGGCCGATATGCCCGGCGTAGCGCGTAATGCCGCTGTTGCTTTTTCCATCGGTACCAAAGGATATATAGGAACCGGCTTTGACGGCATCAATGCACTGAATGATTTTTATGAATTCGATCCTGCTGCCGTAGCGCCGGCTGCACAATGGACAAGAAAAGCCGACTTTACCGGTGAAGCAAGATACAGGGCTGTTGGTTTTGCAGTAAATAATAAAGGCTATATCGCTACAGGCTATACCGGCACCAAATCATTGAATAATATGTACCAGTATGATCCGGCTTCCGACACCTGGACCGGTAAAGCATCGGTAAGTGGTTCCAAACGTGCCGGCGCCATGTCATTTGTTATTGGCGGCAAAGCCTATATCTGTTCAGGCAGTGATAACAATGGAGAGATCCAGCAGGATCTGCAGATGTATGATCCGGGTACAGATACCTGGACGGAGAAAACCAAGATCTATAATTACTCTTCCGATACATACGATGATGATTATGGAAGCATTCCCCGTCAGAACGGAGTTGCGTTTGTAATGGGTAATTATGTATACATCACCGGTGGCGACAATATCAGCGTGGTTAGTTCTACCTGGCAATACGATCCCTCCACGGACCGTTGGGCGGCGAAAACAGCTTTTGAAGGAAAAGAAAGAACAGGCGCTGTTGCTTTTACGCTGGATAACCGCGGATTTGTATTGACAGGCAGAAGCGGTTCGTCTACCTATGATAATATGTATGAATTCTTCCCAAATGCAGACAAAGTTGATGGCGACTAAAAAACATAATATTGTTGTTATCGCTGTTTCAGGACTTATTGCGATTATTCTGCTATTCATCCCCTGGAAAAGCCGTAATCCGCAACAATATGAAAAGAAGGTTTATAGGGTTACAGGTGGTTGGGGATATGATATCCTGGTGAATAAGCATATCTTTATTCATCAGGAATCTGTCCCTGTAGCCGCAACCGCGCATGCGTTTGTCACAAAGGAAGAGGCAACCCGCATAGCTGATAAAGTACTGGAAAAACTGGAATCAGGCCATGCCCCTACACTTACCAAATCTGACCTGGAGACAATACTCCCGGTTACCACAATAGAAAATGGCCAATACCGACAAGATCAATAATTTCCTTTTTACGTTATTTGGTTTTCAAAAGACCAGAAACCGTATCCATCTTTTTTTTATTGTCTTTATACATGTAGCAGCCTGGTGTCTCTTTCTGATAGTTCCGCTTTTATTTTATCCGATCCGGTTCAATACAGGTCGTTTATTGTATGCCGAGTTTATAAGCAAGGTATTACCTATTGGTTTCTTTTATCTCAATTACTACTACCTTCTTCCCCGTTTTTTTGAAAAAAGAAAGTTATCTGCCTATTTCAGTATTGTACTGGCTGCTATACTCATTATTTCTTTGCAGGAAATTCTGCTCCGGAACCGGATGGCCGGCACATTCCGTTTCTATCAATCATCAGAAAAGAAAGCAGAACATCTCCATGAAAGAGAAAGAGGCAATTTCTTCGTGATACGTACCAATGATAAACTTCCCGATTCATTTCCCCCGGCTATGTTACACGAGAAAACGGTGATGGGAATGCCCCGTGGCGCCTGGTTCATGTCTATCAACCGTTCTGTTTCGCTTTGTATCGTATTATTATTGATCGGAGGGTTGATACGGCTCGGCTATTCCTTCCTGAAAAACCAGAATGAACGAAAGGCAATGGAGAATGCACATTTGAATGCCGAAGTGAATTTCCTGAAATCACAGATCAACCCGCATTTTCTTTTTAATACACTGAACAGCATCTATTCGCAGGCGCATAATAAATCGGAACATACAGAGTATTCCATTCTTAAATTATCGGATCTGCTGCGGTATGTATTGTATGAATCGGGAGAAGAAAAAGTGCCGTTGGAAAAAGATATTCTTTATATCAGCAACTATATCGACCTGCAGCGTATGCGCATGTCATCCAAAGTAAATATACTTTATACTGTCACAGGTGTGCAAGCCGGTTATGAAATAGCTCCTTTGCTATTGATATCATTTATCGAGAATGCATTTAAGCATGGCGTCAGTTATACGCAGACCTCTCTGATTAACATCGATATAACATTTTTTGAACAAACATTAACACTGCAGGTTATCAACCCGATAGTGAAAACAGATACTTTCGCCGAAGGAGGATTGGGATTGAAAAATGCAGGAAGAAGACTTGATCTGCTGTATCCCGGCAAACATAAGCTGGAAATTTTTCACAACAACCAGCTGTATATCGTAAACCTGAAAATCGACCTGTAACGTGATTAACTGCGCTCTGATTGACGATGAACCGTTGGCCCTGCAACTGCTCGAAGACTTCGTAAGCAAAACACCCTATCTCAATCTTGTTGGCAAGTTCGATGAACCCATGCAGGCACTTTCTCTTCTTGAAGCGCAAAAGATAGATTTACTTTTACTCGATATCAAAATGCCCGATATATCAGGTATCGATTTCTTCCGGTCATTAACACATAAGCCCGAAGTCATATTCACGACTGCCTATAGCCAGTTTGCGATCGATGGTTTTGAATTAAAGGCCATGGATTATTTACTCAAACCTATTTCTTTTGAAAAATTCCTGGCAGCCTGCAACCGGGTAAAAGATTATATCGAATTAAAGAACAATAAACCTGCAAAGGACAAGGACTATTTTTTTATCAATGCAGCGCATAAACTGCACAAGGTGTTTTATGATGATATTCTTTACCTGGAAGGGTTAAAAGATTATACCAAGATTCACCTGGCCTCTTCGGCCTCGCCACTGATCATTCTTCACAGTCTTAAATATTTTGAATACCTGCTCGGACAAACGGAGTTTATCCGTATTCATCGCTCCTATATTATTTCCATAAGAAAAGTAGTAACGATCTCCCGCAAATCAGTGAGTATGCAGACCGGTGAATTACCGGTAAGTGATAATTACAGGGATAGTTTTTTTGCGGTAGTGGAGAGAAATGCGAAGTGATGTGATGACCTGGAAATGTGATAATTTATCTCAAATCGACACATCAACAAATTTCCAAATCACCAGTCCGTACATTATAAATACTTGCCGATTTCCTCCACCAGTTCCGTCTTGGTGATCGGAACGCCCATGATCTTGTTATATCCTTTCGCATCGACGAAGTATACATCGCGGATGATTTTGATCAGCTGGCCATTATTGATCTCGGGAACAAGGATCGTTTCAAAACCTTTCAGTATTTCACCCAGGTTTTTAGGAAAAGGACGCAGGTAACGAAGATGCGCATGACTGACCTCTTTTCCCGCAGCTCTTAATTCGGTTACGGCTGATTTGATAGCGCCATACGTAGAGCCCCATCCTAATACCAGCACTTTTCCTTTCGCAGGGCCATTATCAATTTTCTGGTCAGGAATATGTTCAGCGATCTTATCTACTTTCTCCTGTCTTATTTTCACCATCAACTGGTGATTCTCGGGTTCATAGCTGATATTACCGGTGATGTTTTGTTTTTCCAGGCCACCGATCCGGTGCTCGAGACCCGGTGTACCCGGCACGGCCCATGGACGCGCCAGTTTCTCATCACGCAGGTAAGGTTGCAGCTTATCTTCATGATCGCCTAATTCAGTTTTGAATTTGACATGTATCGGCGGCAATTCTTCCGTTGTCGGGAATTTCCATGGTTCAGCACCATTGGCAATATATCCATCACTCAAAAAGATAACCGGTGTCATGTGCTGTACAGATATGCGCACCGCTTCATACACCGCATCGAAACAATCGGTAGGTGTCGATGCAGATATTACCGGCATCGGGCACTCACCATTTCTTCCATAATAGGCTTGCAGCAGATCGCTTTGTTCTGTTTTAGTCGGTAACCCGGTAGAAGGTCCGCCGCGTTGCACATCCACAATAATCAATGGGATCTCCAGCATAACAGCCAGGCCCATTGCTTCTGCCTTCAATGCCATACCCGGGCCTGAAGTAGTGGTTACACCTAATGCACCACCATAGGAAGCACCGATAGCCGTAGCGATCGCTGCGATCTCATCTTCTGCCTGGAATGTGCGGATACCAAAATTTTTATGACGGCTCAGTTCGTGCAGGATATCGGAGGCCGGTGTGATCGGGTAGGACCCGAGGAACATAGGCAACCCGCTTTTATTCGCTGCTGCGATCAAACCATACGCCAATGCCTGGTTGCCCATCACCGAACGATAGACACCCGATTGCATTTTCGCTTTCTCTACTTTATAGGTAGTCGTAAACGTTTCTGTAGTATCTCCGAAATTATAACCAGCCTGTAATACTTTAATATTACTATCGAGGATATCAGGCTTTTTACCAAACTTATCTTTTAAAAAGTCAAGGGTGTTCTCCATATTACGTCCGTACATCCAGTAAAGAAATCCCAGTACGAACATATTCTTGGCCCTGTCTTTCTCCTTCATCCCCATCGTAAAATCCTTCAATGCTTCTCTTGTCATCTTCGTCACATCCATCCTGATCACCTCGTAATTTTCAAGGCTTCCATTCTCCAATGGATTTTCTCCATCGGGATAATTGGCGAGACGAAGATTCTTTGAATCAAATCCATCTACATTGACAATGATCTTTCCGCCTTTCTTCAATGCAGTGAGGTTGGCCTTCAGTGCAGCCGCATTCATTGCTACCAATACATCGCAGGCATCGCCAGGTGTAAACACACGATCGGACGAGAACCGTAACTGGTAACCACTCACACCGGGTAATGTACCTTGTGGTGCCCTGATCTCCGCCGGGAAATCGGGGAATGTCGACAGATCAATACCTAAAAGTGCTGTATTATTAGTAAACTGGGTACCCGTCAGCTGCATACCATCACCACTATCACCCGCAAATTTTATAACTACATCCTGTAGAACTTCCTGTTTACGAATCATTATAGAAAAATTAGTCTGCAAATTTAGTATACTTTGGTATTGGTTGGCCCGCTTTTTAGCAGCATTTGACTTTTACCCACATGATTTTAAGGTAAGGAACCGTCTTATCTTAGATGTCTGAACCAGGATTTGGGTGGATTAACAGGATTTATGGGAAGAGAATGGTTTACACCCGAATCCCAATACGTTGTCTTTATACTCTTTTTTCTAAAAATCCCACTAATCCCCCCAAATCCTGGTTCAGACATCTTGCTTCAGACAACCTATTACACTCAAAATCAATTCACATGAGAAAGAAACTAATGCTAACTGCGGCCCTGTCCCTATGCATGACAATAGCCGCATTTTCCCAGGCCCGGCTTGTTGAAAAGGTTACCCGCCAGGGTAATGAACTGATCATCCCTTACGAAAAGTATGTATTGCCAAACGGCCTGACCGTTATCGTTCACGAGGATCACAGCGATCCTATTGTCCATGTCGATGTTACTTACCACGTCGGTTCGGCCCGCGAAGAGATCGGCAAATCGGGCTTTGCACATTTCTTTGAACACATGATGTTCCAGGGAAGCGATCACGTAGCCGATGAGGAACATTTTAAAATAGTTACCGAAGCCGGCGGAACCTTAAATGGCAGTACCAACCGCGATCGTACCAATTATTACGAAACAGTTCCTTCGAACCAGCTTGAAAAAGCGATCTGGCTCGAAGCCGACCGCATGGGTTTCCTGCTGGATGCTGTTACCCAGCAAAAGTTCGAGGTACAAAGAGCCACGGTAAAGAATGAAAGAGGACAGAATTACGATAACCGTCCTTATGGTCTGACAAGTGAATATTCGGCTAAAAATTTATACCCTTACGGCCATCCTTATTCATGGCTGACCATCGGCTATATCGAAGAGTTGAATAAAGTGAATGTAAATGATCTTAAGAATTTCTTCCTGCGCTGGTATGGTCCTAATAATGCGACCTTAACCATTGGTGGTGATGTAAAAGCCGCGGATGTGGTCAAACTGGCGGAGAAGTATTTCGGTTCTATTCCTCCCTGCCCCAAAGTGGATCCTGTTAAACTTGCCCCGGTGGTATTGGATAAAGACCGTTATGTAAGTTATACCGATAACTATGCCAGGGCTTCTCAATTGAGATTGGTCTATCCGACCGTTCCCGATTATGATAAAGATGAAGCGGCGCTGGCCTGCCTGGCGCAGGTATTAGGCGGTGGTGGTGGTTTTGGTGGCGGAGGCCGTGGCGGAAGAGGCGGTGGCGGCGGTGGCGGCAACCGCAATTCTGTTTTTTATCAATCGATCATAAAACCACAGAAAGCATTACAGGCAAACGCCAGCAGCCAGTTGTCTGAACTGGCCGGTGAGTTTTCAGTAGCTGTTACTCCTTATCCTGGTAAATCGCTGGCAGAAATGGAGCAGGTAGTGAATGAAGCATTTACAGAATTTGAAAAAAGAGGTGTAACGGATGAAGATATCCAGCGTTTCAAAAATGAATACGAAAGCCGCACGATCAGCGGGCTATCAAGTGTATCGGGCAAGGTATCTCAACTCGCAGCGTTCCAGACCTACACCGGCAATCCGAATATGCTTAAGAAATTACTGGCAGAGTATAGCACTGTTACCAAAGAAGATGTTATGAGAGCCTATGAAAAATATATCAAAGGCAAACCTCACGTCATTCTTAGTACGCTGGCGAAGGGCCAGGAAGCACTGATCGCCAGAGCTGATGATTATACCATCGATACTATGCATTATAAAGCTCCGGATTATGGATATGCGGGTTTGAAATATGTAAAAGCAAAAGACAATTTCGACAGAAGCAAAAAACCAGGCAATGGCCCCAACCCTGTTGTTAAAGTACCTGCTTTCTGGAGAAAAGATCTTCCCAATGGTATTAAACTGATCGGCACAGAAAATACCGAAATACCTGTAGTAACGATTTCGATTTCTATTCCCGGTGGTCATTTGCTGGAAGCAAACGATCTTTCCAAAGCCGGGCTGGCCAACATATTCGCCCGTATGATGAATGAGGATACTAAAAATTATACGGCAGAACAGTTTTCTTCAGCATTACAAAAGATCGCCAGCTCTGTAAATGTCAGCAGCGGTAAAGATGATATTACCGTCAATGTGCAGACATTAAAAAAGAACCTGGATGCTACATTGGCTTTGTTACAGGAAAGAATATTCAATCCAACATTTCCTGAAGACGCGTTCAACCGCATAAAAAGACAAACGCTGGAAGGTTTCAAGCAAAGCAAATCGCAACCGGCTTCTGTAGCCAGTGATGTGATCGCTAAAATAAATTACGGACCTAATAATATTTTGGGTATTAATGAAGATGGAACAGAAACCACCGTCAACAATATCACATTGGATGATGTAAAGAATTATTACAACAATTATATCACCAGCAAGGGACTTAAAGTAGTTGTGGTAGGTGATATTAAAGAAGCAGAGATCTTACCTAAACTGGCATTCCTTAATAAACTGCCAAACAAAAAAGTAGAGTTACCTAAAGTAGCTGCTACGCCTATGCCGAATGATGAATCCAAGATCTATTTGGTTGATATTCCCAAGGCAGCCCAAACAGAATTCAGGGTTGGCTATAATACCGGCTTGAAATACGATGCTACCGGTGAGTATTATAAAGCCGGTTTAATGAACTACATTTTAGGCGGGGCCTTCAATAGCCGTCTCAACCTGAATCTCCGGGAAGATAAAGGATGGACTTATGGCGCCCGTTCCGGTTTCTCCGGTGATGAGTATGATGGCAATTTTGAATTCAGTTCCGGTATCAAGGCCGGCTCTACCGACAGTGCGTTGATAGAGGTGGTAAAAGAACTGAAGAATTATTCGGACAATGGAATCACTGATGAAGAATTGAATTTTATGAAAAGCGCCGTAGGCCAGCGGGATGCATTGCGGTATGAAACCGGCATTCAGAAAGCAGGATTTATTCGTACGATCCTTGACTATAACCTGCCTCCGAATTTTACAGCTACCCAGGCAAAGATCCTCCGGGATATAACCAAAAAGGAAATCGATGCACTGGCCAAACGCTATGTGGATGCCAGCAAACTGAATATGTTACTCGTTGGTGATAAAGCGCTCATATTACCGGGTCTTCAAAAACTGGGCTACCCCATCATAGAACTGGATGCGGATGGAAAACCCGTAGAGAAAAAGGCGTTCTAGACTGAAATTTGATCCGGTGAGATCAAATTATGAGTTATGAATTAAGAATTATGAATGGATTGTGATTACAGGAGAATTCCTGTGTCTTACACCCATTCATAATCCTTAATTCATAACTCATAATTTTTTACCCCCTCTGGCCCCCATATTTTGATAAATGGCGCTTATTTCCATCTCATATTTCCTTACTTTGCCATTCCCCTTAAAAATCAACTCACATATGAAACAAAAACTAGTACTGCTAACGGTTTTGTCGTTTTTGGGCAGCATGTCCATCTATGGCCAGGCAAAACTCGTAGAGAAGGTCACCAAACAAGGCGATGAGCTCGTCATTCCTTACGAAAAATATGTTTTACCCAACGGTCTCACGCTGATCGTTCATGAAGATCACAGCGACCCGGTGGTTCATACCGATGTTACCTACCACGTAGGTTCGGCCCGTGAAGAGATCGGCAAATCAGGCTTTGCTCACTTCTTCGAACACATGATGTTCCAGGGCAGTGATCACGTAGCCGATGAGCAACATTTCAAGATCGTTTCCGAAGCAGGTGGGCAACTGAACGGTACCACCAACCGCGATCGCACCAATTACTTTGAAACAGTTCCTTCCAATCAATTGGAAAAAACACTCTGGCTCGAAGCTGATCGTATGGGCTTTTTGCTGGATGCAGTTACACAAAAGAAATTCGAGATACAACGCGAAACAGTAAAGAACGAAAGAGGTCAGCGTGTTGACAACGTGCCTTACGGTTTGTCATCAGAGGTCATGTCAAAAGCATTGTATCCTTATGGTCACCCTTATTCCTGGTTAACGATCGGTTATATCGAAGATCTGAACCGCGTAAATGTGGATGATCTGAAAAATTTCTTCCTGCGCTGGTACGGTCCTAACAATGCCACTGTTACCGTAGGTGGAGATGTAGATACCAAACAGGTAGTGTCACTGGTAGAGAAATATTTCGGTCCTATTCCTTCCGGTCCGAAAGTAGAGAATATGCCTAAGATGGTCCCTACGCTGGATGCCCACCGTTTTGTGTCTTATACCGACAATTATGCGCGTGTGCCGATCATGAGAAAAGTATTTCCAACCGTTCCCAATTTTGATAAGGACATGGCAGCATTGGATTGCCTGGCGGAAATCCTGGGCCAGGGCAATAACTCTGTATTGTACCAGCAACTGGTGAAAAAACAACTGGCGCTTTCTGCTACCGCCAATCATTCCAATTCGGAATTGAGTGGTGAGTTTACCATCCAGGCCGTTCCATTTCCTGGTAAATCACTTGCCAGCATGTTCTACCTGATCGATGAGGCGCTGAAAAGTTTTGAAGCAAGAGGTGTTACCGATGAAGATGTAGCCAAATTCAAAGGACAGATAGAATCTCAATACCTGAATACATTACAAAGCGTATCGGGTAAAGTGTCACAGCTTGCGTCTTACCAGACATTTGCCGGCAACCCGAATTACCTGGGAAAAGAACTGGAAATGTATCGCTCGGTTACCAAAGAAGATGTAATGCGTGTGTATGATAAATACATAAAGATGAAACATTGCGTGGTAGTAAGCGTACTGACCAAGGGCCAGGAAAAACAAATTACCGGCAAGGATAACTATGTAGTGGATCAATCAAAATATGTGCGTCCTCATTATGGCTATGAAGGATTGACCTATGTAAAAGCAAAAGACAATTTCGACCGCAGTGTCATTCCTGCTTCAGGACCTAACCCTGTTATAAAAGTTCCTGCCTTCTGGAAAAAAGACCTGGCCGGCGGTACTAAAGTGATCGGCTCTGAAAATGATGAATTACCGGTAGTAACCATGTCGGTGAAAATTCCCGGTGGTCATTTGATGCAGGCTAAGGATCTCAGTAAAGTAGGCCTGGCTTCTTTCTTTGCCGCTATGATGGGCCAGGATACAAAGACAAGAAGTTCAGAAGATTTCAGCAAGGAGCTCGACAAACTGGGAAGTACGATCAATGTATTCAGCGGAACAGATGGCATCACCTTCCAGTTGTTCTCTACTAAAAAGAACCTGGATGCTACGCTGGCTTTATTAAAAGAAAGAATATTAAGCCCGAAGTTTACAGAAGATGATTTCAATCGTTTAAAACGTCAGCGCCTTGAGAACTTCAAACAAATGAAATCTCAGCCCGCTGTTGTTGCCAACAACGTTTATAATATTGTCAACTACGGCGCTGGCAATATCCTGGGCATGAACCAGAGTGGTACCGAAGAAACCGTAGGCAATATTACCTTACAGGATATACAATCTTACTATGATAATTACATGACATCAAACGGAACCAACGTTGTTGTAGTAGGTGATGTAAAACAGGATGATATCATACCCAAACTATCTTTCCTCAGCCAGTTACCCGATAAGAAGATCGATATGCCTTCTCTGGTAAATCCACCGGCTCCTGAAAAAACAAAAATTTATGTGGTAGATGTTAAGAATGCTGCACAATCAGAGTTCCGTGCCGGCTATCTTACCAATTTAAAATATGACGCTACCGGTGATTATTACAAAGCATCATTGGCGAATTTCAATTTAGGTGGTGGTTTCAACAGCCGTATCAATCTTAACCTGCGTGAAGACAAGGGTTGGACCTATGGTGCCGGCAGCGGGTTCCGTGGTGATAAATATACCGGTGAATACACATTCAGTTCAGGTATCAAAGCGCCTGCTACGGATAGCGCATTGGGAGAATTGATCAAAGAAATGAAGAACTTTTCTGCGGATGGTGTAAAACCTGATGAGCTTGCTTTTGAAAAAAGTGCATTAGGGCAACTGGATGCATTGCGTTATGAAACCGGTTTCCAGAAAGCCGCCTTTATCGGTCGTATACTTGATTATAACCTGCCTGCCGATTTCACTGAAAAGCAAAACCAGATCCTGCAAAGCATGACCAAGGCTGATATCGATGCATTGGCAAAAAAATGGATCAATGTAGACAGGATGAATATCCTGATCGTTGGTGATAAGGATAAGATCGTACCGGGATTACAAAAATTCGGTTACGATATCGTTGAGCTCGATGCAGACGGCAAGCCGGTGCAGAAGAGAGCGTTCTAAATATTGGGAAATTTTGGAATTGGGAAATTGACTTCATGAGAAAAAACTTCCCTTAAAGCAATTTCCCAATTTCGAAATTCCAAAATTTCAAAATACCCCCAGAAAGCCATCCCGCAATAGCCGTGGATGGCTTTCTTTCTTTATCTTACCTGCCTAAAATCACACTGCTATGCCTGAACAGTCCAACTTCAAGCCATTCGTTCCTGCGGAAACAAGAATGGCTGAGTTTACTATTAAATCTGTTATTACCGGCGCTATCTTCGGAATTATTTTTGGCGCTTCTACCGTCTACCTTGCTTTGAAAGCAGGACTTACCGTAAGCGCTTCAATACCTATTGCTGTTATTGCGATTACATTAGGACGGAAGTTTCTAAAAACTACCATTCTTGAAAACAACATCATTCAAACTACCGGGTCGGCCGGAGAAAGTATTGCAGCAGGCGTTGTTTTTACCCTGCCGGGCTTTTTATTCCTGACTGATACCAGTAGTAGTAATTATTTCAATTACATAACTATACTCATACTCGCTATCATTGGGGGTATTTTAGGAACCCTGATGATGATACCTCTTCGGCGAGCGTTGATTGTTAAAGAACATGCAACTTTACCATATCCGGAAGGAACTGCCTGTGCTTCTGTTTTAAAAGCTGGAGAACGGGGTGGTGATTTTGCAAAAACCGCCTTTTTAGGACTTGGATTTGCTTTTGGCTATGCTATACTTCAAAAAATACTTCATGTAATTGACGAGGTGCCCGCTTTTTTTACAAGACAAACAAATAAGATTTTCCCATCAGCAAGAGTGAGTGGGGAAATAACCCCTGAGTATATGGGAGTAGGCTATATCATTGGGCCAAAAATTTGCGGTGTGCTTGTGGCCGGTGGTGTATTGAGCTGGTTTGTATTGATTCCTCTTTTATCATCAGTAATAAGCGCAGATGTCATCGCAGCGCAACTTCATAAACTTGGTTATATAACTGATCTCACTAAACAAGGACCTGGCAGCGCAGGTACATGGGATCCCGTTACTCATGATTTTGCCGACTGGTCTTCTGCTATTTACCGAGCTTACATAAGACAGATAGGTGCAGGCGCCGTAGCGGCTGGCGGCTTTATTACATTAATTAAAACAATTCCGACTATTATATCTTCTTTTAAAGGAAGCTTAGGCTCCCTGAAAAAAGATGGGGTTGCTGTCTCCAACGCTGATGTACCAAGAACAGAAAGAGACCTTTCTATCAAGGTAGTGGCTATAGGTAGTCTTGGATTATTATTAATTATTGCGCTATTGCCTAATACCCTTATCCCAGGCACCTCAATAGGCGCCAAATTATTGCTGGGATTACTCGTGATTGTATTTGGTGCCTTCTTTGTAACAGTGGCTTCCCGGATCGTAGGTCTGATCGGTTCATCAAACAGTCCTGTTAGCGGAATGACTATTGCCACATTAATGGGAACCTGCCTGATTTTTATAGCTGTAAAATGGACAGGACATATTTATGAACCGATGGCATTAGTAGTTGGCGGGATAATATGTATTGCAGCAGCGAATGCAGGTGCTACTTCCCAGGATCTGAAAACCGGTTATATTATCGGCGCTACTCCAAAATACCAGCAAATTGCGCTGTTCATAGGTGTTATCGTGTCTTCCTTAGCTGTAGGAGCCACTATTAAAATTTTAGATCAGCCAACTGCAGAAATGGTAGCACAGGGAATACCACATGCCATTGGCACCGATGCATTACCTGCTCCGCAAGGAACATTGATGGCAACACTCACTAAAGGGATTCTTTCTAAAAATCTCGACTGGCAATTTGTATTGGTTGGCGTTTTTATAGCCGTTGTAATGGAGTTGTGCAACATCAAAGCGTTAAGTTTTGCGATTGGAATATATCTTCCTTTGTCTACGACACTTCCAATCTTTATCGGTGGCGCGATCCGTGGTATTGTTGATTGGAGAAATAAAAAGAAAAATATTCAAATATCGGCTGAAGAAGAAGATCTGGGCAAAGGAAATCTCTTTGCAACAGGTCTGGTTGCTGGTGGTGCATTAGCCGGCGTACTGGTTGCCTTTCTGTCTGCTAATAATAATATAAATACGCAATTAGGGAAGATAAGTGCCGAGCATGGGTTAAATGAGGCCTTGGGTGGAGAAGGATATAAATGGCTTGGGGTTGCCTTTTTTGCATTGATGGGATTTATTCTCTACCGGATTGCTGTCAGCAAGCAAAGAACAAACATCGAATAAAAAATATCGATTTGAAAAAAGAAGAGCCGGTCAATGACCGGCTCTTCTTTTTTCACCAGGGAGCAAATACGATC
>CAMLGR010000089.1 GCA_946479615.1 uncultured Bacteroidota bacterium
GGGAATATATCGGATCGTCGTTGCTATTTACTGCTGGAAGGCAAATGGGGATTACCGATGTTATTGATGAAAGACGTAGGATTGAACAGTGGTTTTATGATACCGCAGTATACGACGGCTGCATTGGTCACCGAAAATAAAACGTTATGCTTTCCCGCGAGCGCCGATAGTATTCCTACTTCATTGGGACAGGAAGATCATGTAAGCATGGGAAGTATCAGCGGAAGAAAACTCAACCAGGTACTGGACAACCTGGAAAATATATTAGCCATCGAATTATTAAGCGCCTGCCAGGCGATCGAGTTCAGGCGGCCGTTAAGGAGCAGTAGCATACTTGAATTTGCGCATGACTATATACGTGAATTTGTCGGCTTCGCAGAAGAGGACCGGATCTTTGCTGATGATATTAATAAAGTAGCCAAACGGATAAAAGACTTTTCATTCGTAGAAAAAGTAAATACGTTTAGTAATGGTAAGAAAATTGAATTGAATAAAGGATATGCGGGGTTTGGTATATGAAGATCGGGCAGTTATTTATGTGAAGAATGGAACACGGATAGATGTGGATGAACGGATACAAAAAGATATGATTAGAAATAAGAAGCAGAAAAGTATGATTTATAAACGCTATCGTCTTTTTTACCACATAGGATCATAGGAACATAGATTTCACATAGATTTTCCTATGTGTGTATTTCTATGTGCCTATGATCCTATGTGGTAAAAAAATCCATTTATATCCGTTCATCCACATCTATCCGTGTTCCATTTTTCTCCTAAAGAAATACCCCTTCAATTCTTCCTCCACACAAACATTCCACCTCCGGTTTAGCCCCCTGGTGCCTTTTAAAGCAGGCTTTTTTGTTTTGAGAACGGTTGGCGCAAACGATAGTTAGTCAAAATCTTTTCCACATTTATGTGTGTAACCGATTGCAGAAGGTTATGCAATCGGATGCAGACTGGTAGCGGCTTTCCGCGAATTACAATATCCAACACTGGTGATTAATATACAAAATGGGGCTCTAAAAGGTTGTAATTGAAGGAATAATGGCCGTTTTGAACTCAAATATTTTTTTTACGGCCGAAAAATTTAAATAATTTTTCACAACCTAAAATGCTTGGCTTATGATTATTGTCTTACGCAGTTTTGCTAAGGGTGCAAAACAATTATCTGCGTTAACCCTTTGTCTCTTGCTCTCTTTCTCGCTATTTGCCCAACAACAAGTCACCGGTACCGTTAAAGACGAAACAGGTGCTCCGCTAAGCGGGGCCTCGGTTTTAGTCAAGGGTACCAATCGTGGTGCCACCACAGATGCGAATGGTAAGTTTATCATTTCCGCATCTCCTGGCGAGACCATTGATGTGACGATGGTCGGCTACAAAGCCGTTACTGCTAAGATCGGCTCTGATGGTTCGGTTTCTGCAATCGAACTCATATCCGATATTTCCAGCATGAACGAAGTTGTTGTAGTCGGTTACGGTACACAAAAACGAAGCACACTCACTGGTGCCGTGGCTTCCGTTTCGGGAAAGACCTTAAGTGAACTTCCTGTCGCTGGTATCGACCAGGCCCTCCAGGGAAGAGTTTCTGGTTTATCCGTTACCAATAACGGCTCACCCGGTACAGCCCCTATTATTGCGATCAGGGGTATCAGTTCCATCAACTTCGCTTCCGACCCGTTATTTGTAGTAGACGGTTTTCCAACAGGAAACCTTGCGGCCTTCGATTCAAAAGATGTAGAATCTGTTGAAGTTTTAAAAGACGCAAGCGCTGCCGCCATTTATGGATCAAGAGCATCCAGCGGTGTTATTATCATTACTACCAAAAAAGGAAAGAGGGATAACCGCATTTCGGTGGCTCTCGATTCTTATGTAGGTATGGCCAGTCCTTACAAGAAGATCAAATTACTGAACACGGCACAGTACATTCAATATGCACAGGCGCTGCTCGGACCTACCGGTTTTGCAGCGGTACCCCGTTTTCAATCCGCCAATTTCAATGCGCCGATCTATGCAGGTACTTCACAAACCTATGCGCAAACGAATACCGACTGGCAGGATGAATATTTTGTCGAGAATGCTGTTATGACACAGCATAATATTTCGGTAAGCGGCGGAAACGATAAATCGCGTTTCTATACATCTGCCGGTTATTTCAAACAGGATGGTATTGCCCAGGCGCTGAATTATGAAAGAGGTAATTTCAGATTGAATTCCGAGCACACCATCAGTAAAGTATTCACCTTCGGAGAAAACCTGTACACTGCTTTCGGTGACCAGGCTTTTGAAGGAACAGGCGGTAACCGTTCCCCATTGACGAATGTAGTACGGATGCAGCCTTACCTGCCGGTACGTGACCCCACTAAAGCAGGTGGATTCAGAGGTCCGCAGAATAGTTTCGACGGATCTGATCCTACCAACCCCGTAGAAGCAGCCCTGATCGGTTATAACAATATCAAAACCCTGAAGATACTGGGTACGGCCTATGCAGACGTCAACTTTACTTCCTGGCTGAAATTCAGATCCACCTTTGGTGTTGATTATACTAATGCCCTGCAGGAACAGTATACTCCTATCTATAATGATGGCGGTACACTCAGCGCCACTACCGCTACGGTCACCAACCAGCGCCAGTTGTACACAACTTTCCTGTATACACAACAGTTGACATTCGACAGAACCTTTGGTGATCATCATATCAATGTGATTGCCGTTTACGAACAACAGGGACAGCAATACCGTAACGAAACATCAAAGGGCAGCCAGGCGACCAATGCGGTGCGCACATTGAATGGCGCTACCAATGTTTCAGTCAATGAAAGACTGGAAGAAAACCTGATCAAATCATATATCGGTCGTGTAACCTATGACTTTGCCGGTAAATATCTTTTCAATGCAAGTATCAGAAGAGATGGTTTATCCGTATGGGCGCCCGGACATAAATTCGCCAACTTCCCTGCCGCTTCCATCGGATGGAAACTCGACAAGGAACGTTTTATGGAAAATATGAAATCGATTTCAGAAATGAAATTGAGAATCGGGTATGGTTCTACCGGTGTGAATGGTGTATTGATCGGTAATTATCCTTCGCTGGTTCCGGTCAATGCCAACCAATCGGATTATCCGTTCAATGGTACGATCTCCGGTCCTAACGGATCATTCTATAACAAACTGGGCAACCCGAACCTCGAATGGGAAATCACGAAGCAACTGAATTTTGGTCTTGACCTCGGTTTATTGCGTAACAAGATCACGGTAACCGCAGAATATTTCATCCGTAAAACAGATAACCTGATCGTCAACATCCCGATCCCGCCATCTTATGGTTTTGGTAGCGGTGGTAACGTTCCTACCAATGCAGCTGCGATGCGCAACAATGGATTTGAATTGCAGGTTGGTTATCATAAAACAGCCGGCGAACTGAAATGGGATGCCAGCGCACTCTTCAGTGCGATCCGTAATAAAGTAACGGATCTCTATTCTGCCAATGCTTCCTTCTTTGCCGGTGGCGATGCAGACTTCGGTGGTGGTGATATCACCAACACCGTGATCGGTCAGCCTATCCAGTCATTCTACGGGTATATTGTAGAAGGTATCTTTAAAGATGCCAATGATGTAGCCAACAGCCCTACACAGGTAATAGGTGTAACATCACCTGGTGACCTGAAGTTCCGTGATATGAATAAAGACGGAAAGATCACTGCGGATGACAGGACCTTTATCGGCAGCTACCTGCCAAAATTCACGTATTCGTTCAACTATTCAGCGAACTACAGGAATTTCGATGCGAGCATTTTCCTGCAGGGCGTACAGGGCAACAAGATCTTCAATGCTGAAAGAGTAATTGTGGAAGGACAGATCAGATTGTTCAACTCCGGTACAGCTGTATTGAATGCCTGGACACCTACGAATCAAAATACAGATATTCCAAGAACGATCAGCGGAGACCCCAATGGTAATGCCCGTGTATCCACCCGCTTTATCGAAGATGGTTCCTACCTGCGTTTGAAGAACCTGATGTTCGGCTATACATTCCCCGGATCGAAACTGTCTTCCTGGACGAGAGGAGCTGTTCAGCGGTTCAGGATCTATGTATCTTCTCAAAACCTGCTCACGCTTACCAAGTACAAAGGATGGGATCCTGAAATCGGTTCCCGCAGAAGCACACTGACAAATGGTATCGACTATGGTCAGTACCCATCTGCAAGATCTGTACAGGTAGGCATACAGGTTGGTTTTTAATTAGTATAATATTCAGACTTTAAACTAAAGTTTATGAAAAGTAAAAAAATATATTTCGGGCTCATCATCGCAGGAGTGGCTACGATTGTCACTACCATTATTGCCTGCGATAAAAAACTGGATAAGTCCGATCCGAATGCGGTGACCGTAGATCAGTATTTCAAAAATATCTCCGAACTGCAGAAAGGAACCAATTCTATTTATTCTGTGATGCATAGTTCTTCCCTGGTAGGGCGCGAATGGTTTTTCCTGCATGATACCCGCAGTGATGAAGTAGCATCAGGCGGCGCTCAATTGGAAGTGCCGCGTAACCAGTTATTGACCGGTGTTCATGATCCTACCAATTCAGTTATGAATGCTGTATGGAATGCTTTATATGTGATGATCCACCGCAGTAACGTGGTTATCTCCAACGGACCAGGTGTAACGGATGATGCAGCAGCAAGGGATCGTTGTGTAGCGGAAGCAAAATTCATGCGCGCCTGGGCTTATTTCGAACTGGTTAGCATGTGGGGGCCTGTACCTGTGTATTTAACACCGGTAACAGATCCAAGCCTGTTCGGACCACGGGTAAAGGAAGATGAAATTTATGCGCAAATCGTCAAGGACCTCACAGAAGCCGCTGCTGTTTTACCCGGCAAATCGGCTACCGATAAAGGACGCGCTACCAAATCAGCCGCCAATTTCCTGCTGGGAAGAGTGCTGATGCAAAAAGGAGATTATGCCGGGGCTAAAACCGCATTGCTGGCCATCCCTACAACCGGCGCCGATGGATATGGACTGATGCCCCGTTATCTTGATAATTTCGAAGAAGAAAAAGAATTCAATAATGAGAGCATCTTCGAAGTGGTGTTCAATGATAAAGGTGATAACAATTTCAACTGGGGTTCCGTCGGGGATGATCCTGCCGCCGACCAGTCAACTGTGCGTAACCAGGAATATTGTCCTGTTGCCTGGAGAAACCTGATTCCTTCCAATAAATATCTCAATGAATTCGAGAACACCGCTACCGGTGCTGCGAAAACAGATCCGCGTTATAAATTCTCTGTGTATGAAACAGGAGATACCTATAACAATGGGAATACGGTACTCGGCGACGGTGATCAGAATGGTAATTCATCTGTTGTGAATGGCGTTACCAAAAAAGTAAGCTGGCGTAAATTCATGATCCTGTATAAGGAAACCCTCTCTTCCGCGAATTTCCACCCAGGTGGTAATAACCAGCGCCTGATGCGTTATTCCGATGTATTGCTGATGCTGGCGGAATGTGAGAATGAAGGAGGCAGCGTTCCCAATGCGATTGGTTACCTCAACCAGGTGCGCGACAGGGCTGATGTGGCGATGCCGCATTACCCCACCGCCCAGTTCCCTGCCGGTAACAAAGCGCAGGTAACACAGGCCATCATGCACGAAAGAATGGTAGAACTTGGTTGTGAAGAAATACGCAATATCGATATCGTTCGCTGGAGAAAGAAAGGATATTATACTACCGATCCTTTATCTTATTTCGTAGCCAACAAACATGAATTGCTGCCACTGCCACAGACAGAAGAAGATAATAATCCCAAACTGTCCGATGGAGGCGTTAACAAGCAGAACCCTGGTTATTAAGAGTCTTAGTTGAGTTGAGTCCTGAATATTCCGAACAAAGGCTATGTAATGTAGCCTTTGTTCATTTCGGCTCTTATGTAAAACCCTATGTTCCTATGTGCCTATGTGGTAAAGATTACGCAAGACTGATATAGTTCTATTGCCGGTTGGCGTAGATTCACCACATAGGCACATAGAAACATAGGTTTCACATAGAAGATAAATAGAAATCACAGTACAGTATATTCAATATTCAATTATCTTAGGCTATCCCTTCATTTATAATTGTCACCGATGATATCCAATCCAAACAAAACGTTTGCAGGCATTATCATAGCCTCGCTTTTACTTTTTTCCTGTCACCCAAAAACCACCGATACCTTGTTTACCGGATTGTCTGCTTCGGAATCGGGCATTCATTTCAGCAATGATATTACCGAAACGGATTCTACCCATTCGTTTATCAATGAATTCGGGTATATGGGTGGCGGCGTAGGCATCGGAGATTTTAATAATGATGGGCTGAAGGATATTTTCTTTTCCGGTAACCAGGTAAGCTGCCGCGCTTATATCAATAAAGGCGATAACAAATTTGAAGATATTACAGAGAAAGCAGGTCTTACCACTGATATATGGGCCACCGGCGTCAGTATCGTGGATATCAATAACGATGGATATGACGATATTTATGTTTGCGCTTTCGGAAAGAATTTATTGACCCGGGATAAAAACCTTCTTTTTATCAATCAGCATGATCTTACATTCAAAGAAGAAGCCGAAGCGTATGGACTGGCAGACCTCGGCTATTCCACGCAGGCCGCATTTTTCGATTATGACCGGGACGGTGACCTGGATATGTTCCTGGTGAATTATCTTTTTTCTGCCAGCAATACCAATAATATCGTTCCTATCGACAGGACAGGTCATTCACCTGCGAATGATAAATTATACAGGAATGATGGAGATTCCGCACATACAGGCCATCCTGTTTTTACAGATGTGACCATGGAAGCCGGGATCAAAGAAAGCAGTCTTGGTCTTGGCGTTACCATCAGCGATCTGAACAATGATGGCTGGCCCGATGTATATGTGGCAAATGATTTTATATCGAACGATGAATTATGGATCAATAACCATGATGGCACCTTCTTTAATTCCATCGACCGGTTTATGCGTCATCAGAGCTATTCCAGCATGGGCTCGGATGCAGCCGATATCAATAACGATGGATTACCCGATGTTATGACGCTCGATATGCTGCCGGAGGATAATAAAAGAAAGAAGACCGCTTTCTTTTTTATGAACTATGAACGTTACCAGGCAGAACGGAATATGGGGTATGAGCCGGAGTTCATGCGTAATATGCTGCAGTTGAATAATGGCTCTTATATGTCCGGGGATACCAGTATCCCGTATTTCAGCGAGATCGGTCAACTGGCGGGTATTGCTGCTACCGACTGGAGCTGGAGCGTATTGCTGGCCGATTTTAATAATGATGGCTGGAAGGATATTCATGTGACCAACGGGATCGGGAGGGATTTTATCGATGGTGATTTTTTGGAATTCAGCACCCAGATATTTTCCGGTAGCCAGACAAAAGAAGAACAGGAAAAAGCCATTCGTGAAAGACTGGCTTCGCGCAACCATGTTACACTTGCCAATTATTTATACCTCAACAACCACGATTATACGTTTGCTGATGCGGCTGAAAAGGGAGGCGTAAATGAGCCCTCCATGTCAAATGGCGCAGCGTATGCCGACCTGGATAATGATGGTGACCTCGATCTCGTTGTCAATAATATCAGCAAGGAAGCATTTGTATTCCTGAATAATACCAATCGAAAAGATAAGCCGGCCGGTGCTCATTATCTCACCGTAAAACTGAAAGGCGACAAACTCAATACGCATGGCTTTGGCGCCAGGGTTACCATTTATACCGATGGACATGAACAGGTACAGGAACAAAACCCGGTTCGCGGTTATTTTTCATCGGTCGATCAGCAATTGCTGTTTGGATTGGGGAAATATAATAAGGTAGATTCACTGGTAATCGTATGGCCGGATCTAAAGACACAAACCCTGGTGAATATCACTGCCGACACGGTAAAAGAGCTGGTTTGGGAGCAGGCTGGCTCTTCCGAACCGACAGATTACCAAACACCTGCAACGCTTTTTGCCGATATTACTTCCGGTAATGGAATTGTGTATCGTCATCATGATAATTTATTCAATGACTTTGCTTACCAGCGGCTTTTACAACAGAAATACTCCCAGCTCGGGCCTTTTATCACGACCGGCGATATCAATAACGATGGAGCTACCGATTTCTTTATCGGCAATGGATTTAACTTTTCCGGTGCTGTATTTACCCAGCAAAAGAACCAGTCATTTACCGGCAAAAGCCTGGTCGATAGCACCAAGCTGCAGGAAGACATGGACTGTCTTTTATTCGATGCAGATGGTGATGGCGACCAGGACCTGGTCGTGACCAATGGTGATATATTGTTTGAGGACGGGTCGCCCAGTTATCAGCCGCGGTTATATATGAATGATGGAAAGGGGAACTTCTCTCTTTCATCCGGCATTCCTGCAACGGTAAGCACGATTGCCGGTGCAGTGGCTGCCGGGGATTATGACGGCGATGGCGATCTTGACCTGTTTATTGGTGGAAGGGTTTCTAAAAAATATCCGGTGGCTCCGCATAGCTTTTTATTACAGAATAATAAAGGGGTATTTACCGATGTGACCGCTAAAGTATGTCCTGCCCTGCAACAGGCAGGCATGATCACTTCGGCTGTATGGACAGATTTTGATAATGATAAACAGGTAGATCTCGTGATCGCGGGTGACTGGATGCCGGTACAGTTCTATAAAAACAATAAAGGCAATTTGCAGGATGTTACGGCTGCTACAGGGTTGACTAATATAAATGGCATGTGGCGTTCATTGATCGCAGCTGACATCGATAATGATGGTGATATGGACCTGGTAGCCGGCAATCTCGGGTTAAATTGTTTATATAAAGTAAGTGCCCAGTATCCGATGCAGGTAATGGCTTCCGATATTGATGGGAATGGTTCTATCGACCCGGTTTTCTTTTATTATATAAAGGATAAGGTAAATGGTGAACGCCATTCATATCCCGGTATCGGAAGAAGCCAGTTTGCCGAACAGGTACCTGGTATCAAAAAAACGTTTTTACATTACGACGATTATTCACGCGCAACAGCCGATGATATCTTCAAAGGAAAAGCAAAAGATAATTTGCTGCAATTGCATTGTGATGAAACACAAAGTTGCTTTTTCGAAAACCAGGGCAATGGAAAATTCAGGAAAGTGCCTTTGCCTGTGGAAGCACAGTTTGCCCCGGTGAATGCCATTATTTGTGATGATATTGATGGGGATGGCATCAAGGACCTGGTGCTGGCGGGCAATGAATACCAGACCGATGTAATAACGGGGCGTTATGATGCCTCTTATGGCTGTTTCCTGAAAGGAGGAGCTAAAAACATCTTTACAGCCATACCACCGGGGCTAAGTGGGTTGCGGCTAAACGGCGATATCAAGGACCTGGCTTTGATTAACTTACCTGGCAATAAAAAGATTATCCTGGCAGCGGTGAATAATGATTCGCTGCGGGTGCTCAGTATCAATTCATCCCGTATTAAATAAAATCCTTCTATTTTTCCACACCCGTGGATATCAGGCTCAAACAAGGGTTTGGCTGAATTTTTGTGCCAGGCAGTTACTTATATTCGATAATTCTTATTTATGAAAACCACTGATAACCTAAAACAACAGCTGCATTCACTCATTGACAGTATCGAAGATGAACAGATCTTAAAAGTTCTGGCTGAAGATATTGTTCCATTTGTGATGAACAGTCACACTGAAAATGAGAACAGTGCAGACGACGACTTAAGTACCGAACAAATGGCCGAGCTGGAAGCCGCTTACAAAAAAATGGAAGCAGGAGAAATTGCAGCCATGGCCGATTTCAGGGAAGCGATGAGTAAATGGCGCTCTGCTTAGTGTCCAAACGCATTATCGTTACATCGGTTTTAATTGTCGCAGAAAATTTCTGAAGTGCCTGTATCAGCAGGCACTTTTTTCATGTACATACCTGGTCTTATTGTGTTGTTTGATGGTATAAGATATTGTATTTCATAAAATTGAAATGCGTGTTAAATAAGTTTTTTCACCACATAGGATCATAGGAATATAGAAATACACATATAGGATATCTATCTGAAATTTATGCTCCTATGATCCTATGTGGTGAAAAAAATCAATAGAACTCTAACTTCGCTGATCAATCATAAAAAAATCACACGCATGGTTCATACTTCTTACGATGTGCTTAAGTATAAAACACCCACGGGCACTACACTCAATTGCAAAGGATGGATACAGGAAGCCGCCCTTCGCATGTTGCTTAACAATCTCAATCCCGAAGTAGCCGAACGTCCTGATGACCTGATCGTATACGGCGGCCGTGGTAAAGCCGCCCGCAATTTTGAAGCATTGGATGCTATCATTGCCGCCCTGAAAGTGCTGGAGAACGATGAATCATTGCTGATACAATCCGGCAAACCGGTAGGCATATTGAAAACACATGCAGATGCTCCCCGTATATTGCTTAGTAATTCACAACTGGTACCCAACTGGGCCAACTGGAAGCATTTTGATGAGCTGGAAAAGAAAGGATTGATGATGTATGGCCAAATGACCGCGGGTTCCTGGATCTATATCGGCAGCCAGGGCATTGTACAGGGTACCTACGAAACCTATGCCGCCGCTGCTGACAAGCACTTCAACGGTACCTTGAAAGGTACACTGAATGTTACCGCTGGTTTAGGTGGAATGGGTGGCGCTCAACCGCTGGCCATCACTATGAATGAGGGTGTGGCATTGATCGCTGAAGTGGAAGAATGGAGGATCGATAAGCGCATCGAAACGAAATACCTCGATATCAAATTAACCGATATCGATGCGGCGATCGATCGCGCACTCGAAGCCCGGAAGAATAAAGAAACCCTCTCGATCGGTGTGTTGTGTAATGCTGTATCATTATTGCAACGATTGATAGAACGCAAGGTGGTACCTGATACCCTGACTGACCAGACCAGCGCACATGATCCATTGATCGGGTATGTTCCGCATACGCTCACCAATGAACAAGCGAATGTATTGCGCCAGCAAAATCCTGAAGAATATATCGAACGCAGTTATGATAGCATGAAACTGCATGTGGAGCTGATGCTTCAATTGCAGAAAATGGGAGCGATCACTTTTGATTATGGAAATAATATCCGCGCAAGAGCAAAGGAAAAAGGACTGCAAAATGCATTCGACTTCCCGGGATTTGTACCGGCTTATATCCGCCCGTTGTTTTGTGAAGGCAAAGGACCATTCCGCTGGGCGGCACTGAGCGGCGATCCCAATGATATTGCTGTTACCGATGAACTGATCATGAAAATGTTTCCCGCCAATAAAGGCATGATCCGCTGGATGAAGATGGCCAAAGAAAAAATTGCGTTCCAGGGATTACCGGCGCGTATCTGCTGGCTGGGGCAGGGAGAACGGGAAAAAGCAGGGCTGGCATTCAATGAGCTGGTAAGAACAGGAAAGGTAAAAGCACCGATTGTTATTGGCCGTGATCACCTGGATACAGGTTCGGTAGCAAGTCCTAACCGCGAGACTGAAGCGATGATGGATGGCAGTGATGCTGTAGCTGACTGGCCGATCCTGAATGCATTGGTAAATACAGCGGGTGGTGCGAGCTGGGTGAGCCTGCATCATGGTGGTGGAGTAGGAATGGGGTACAGTATTCATGCCGGTATGGTGATCGTTGCCGATGGTACGGAGGAGGCAGCAGCGCGTCTTGCCAGGGTCTTGCGTAATGATCCGGGTATGGGAGTGATCCGTCATGCGGATGCGGGGTATGAGGTGGCAAAGGAAACAGCGAAAAGGGAAGGGTTGGATCTGAAGAGCAGGATCAGACCGTAAACAGAAACACACTTTACTTTGATACAGAAGCAATAGAACACGGATAGAATTGAATGGATGGATATAAATAATACAGTATAATCTTAATCCAATTTATATGCATCTAACCCTATCCGTGTAATTCATCAGGAAAAACACATGAAATTCTGTTGTTTTTCACCCTGTCATCACTTTCGTCTCTGCTATCTTAGATCTGCAAACAACATCTCTGTGATAAGTAACCCATTTCAACTGATTTGCAGCAATGATCTATTACATGACAGTATCCGATCAATATAATTATTTGACAGAAAAATCTCTTCGCAATATTGTATTGTTGTACCTGGCTTTGCCACGGATACACGGATCGCCTGCAACGATTCGGGCAATTAATGAAATATTCATTCCGACCCCTTATCTTCGGCAAAATCAAGCATCATCAATGACGAAAGAAGAACTGTTAGCCGATCTCGATGAAACATACGTAATGCTGCAACCATCATCTGTACATGGTATTGGTGTATTTGCCATCCGTGATATTCCCAAAGGAACCCGCAGTTTGTTTTCCAAACATCATGAAGAATGGGTACGGTTACCGCTGGAAGAATATGAAATATTACCGGAGTATTCCAAAAAGCTCATCGAGAATTACTGTGTATTTGATAAGGACTATTATTACATAGAGAAATCAGGATTCAAAAAGATGGATATCGTTTGTTTCCTGAATCATTCTGAAGAACCTAACCTGGTGCCGGTAGAAAACGGTGAATTCTTTGAAACCACCCGCGATCTTAAGGCAGGGGAGGAACTGTTCCTGAACTATGCGGATCTGTTTGAAGATTGATGGAACACAGATGACACGGATGGAAGGATTTAATATGGATTCCGATGACCAATCCTTTATCCCTTTTTATCCCTCCATCCACTTCTATCCGTGTGCTATTGCTGCTGATTTGAAGAATGGAACACGGATGGCACAGTTGGAAGGATTTAATATGGATTCCGATGAACCAATCCTTTATCCCTTTTATCCCTCCATCCACTTTTATCCGTGTTCTATTGCTGCTGATTTGAAGAATGGAACACGGATGACACAGATAGAAGGATTTAATATGGATTCCGATGAACCAATCCTTTATCCCTTTTATCCCTCCATCCACTTCTATCCGTGTTCTATTGCTGCTGGTTTAAAGAATGGAACACAGATGACACAGATGGAAGGATTTAATATGGATTCCGATGACCAATCCTTTATCCCTTTTTATCCGTTCATCCACTTCTATCCGTGTTCTATTGCTGCTGGTTTGAAGAATGGAACACGGATGGCACAGATGGAAGGATTTAATATGGATTTTGATGAACCAATCCTTTATCCCTTTTTATCCCTCCATCCACTTTTATCCGTGTTCTATTGCTTCTGAGTTGAAGAATAACACAGATTATACGGATAACACGGATGTAAATAAAAAACTGTATATGTTGTACATGATCATCGAACGGTTCTATCCCGGAAAGATAAAGGACCTGTATGCAAAGTTTGATAAAGAAGATCGACTACTTCCCCCGGATGTTGCATATATCAATAGCTGGATCGATGAATCAGTCAGCACCTGCTACCAGTTGATGGAAAGCGATACTCCGGAAAAACTCCATGAATGGATAGCTCACTGGAAAGACTTTGCCAGTTTCGAGATCATTCCTGTAATCAGTTCCGCTGAAGCCAAGCAAAAAGTATTCGCTGGTAAACCTTGATAAATTCTGTTGCCCCACATAGTAAAGACCATTAACTTTAAGAAAAACCTTGCTTGTGGAGAAACTCTTACAGCCTGGCCGGCTCATCTTCGCGACCGGCATTATCGCCTTAGGCATTTATCAATTGATCATCCGGGATTATATAGTGGGCCGTCCACCTGCAGAGTTGAATCCATACAAACCCTGGGTATATATTTCCAGCGCCATTTTTATCCTGTCTGCTGTTTTTATTTGGATCCGGTTAAAACCAGGACATGCAGCTTTTGTCATTGGACTGATGATCCTGGTATATTCATTCCTGGCCAGGCACCTGCCGGCCATGATCGATTCTTCCTGGGAAGGCATACTCTGGAGCCTCAATGCCTATAAAACCCTGGCGCTTGCCGGTGGTGCATTTATTATATCGGCTTCCTTTTTTGCAGAAGAAGGCCGTGGTCTCAGCAACGTTTTTACCAATGAACGCCTGATCGTAACAGGCTATGTATTACTGGCATTGTTCCTGGTCATTGCCGGGTTATCGCATTTTAAATACAATGATTTTGTAAGAGTATTCATCCCTGAATATATTCCGTTGCGTCCGTTCTGGTCTTATTTTACCGGTATTGCCTTATTGGCAGGGGGTGTGGGACTGCTCATTAACCGCACCCGTAAATGGGCGGCTTTTCTTTCAGGGCTTATGATCCTGCTTTGGTTTTTCCTGCTGCATATACCAAGAACAGTAGCCGATCCCCAGGTTGGAGAATGGTTAGGCGTATTTGAATCGTTTACGTTTAGCGGAATGCTGTTTGTACTGGCAGCTATCAGCGTAGCTGATGACGGTGCGCCGACCGTCACCAGGTCAGGGAAGATATGATCGGTTAATTGGTCTGGAGTTTTACATCCAGTGCGGAAGCGCCCTTGGGACCCATTTCCACTTCAAAAGTGACACGGCTGTTTTGCTTCACTTCTTCCTGCAGGGAATTGACATGGAAGAACACGCTTTCCTGTGTCTCCTGGTCTTTGATAAAGCCATATCCTTTGGCTTCGTTGAAGTGAGTGATAATGCCTTTGCGGATCAGGTCTTCGGGATTGACCGGTTTTTGTTTGGGAACACCTATTTCGATGTCTTCCAGTTTGATGCTCACTTTTTTACGGACATCGGGAGGAGTAGATGAAAGATTGCCGTTCTCATCGATATAGGCAAGCATATCATCGAGGTTTTTTCCTCCTTTGGAGCTATCCTTTCTTTCCTGTTTTCTTTCCTGTTTGTCTTTCTTGTTCTGTTGTTTCTTTCTTTCTCTTTCCTTTTTATTCCATGTTTCTCCCATAAATTTCCATTGTTTTAATATATAATAATTCTGTTTGAAAAATTGATAGTGCCTGTAGACGAGGGCGATAGCAAATGGCTGGATCGCTTAAAGGTAAGCTATTTAGGGCTAGCGGCGAGGCATTAACAAATCCCTGCTTTTTAATGTTGGAACTATCTTAATAAAAACAGCGGAGGGTTCATTTTTGTTCACTAAATGGCAGAAATGCAGCTTTTTAGAGATTTCATATCAATGAAGGCTAAAAGAGGCCGGCCACCTGAAATTGAGCATTGATTTGAATATTGGTTATTTCTTAACCGGTTTTTGAAAAGAAACGATTCAATTTTTAAGCAGACATATAAGCTCTATATGAAACCTATATGCCTATGTGAAAAGAAAAGCCAGTAGAAAGTAGCTGGTGAAAATAGGGATATTGCTTCCTGCTCACCACTCGCCATTCTCCTCTACCATTTTTACCACATAGATTTAAAACAAAGACAATTGCATTGTATTAACTTCCTGTACTCTTCTTTTCATCATACTGTTTCCGCCTGTCGAATGGATCTGGAACACGGCCGTTTCTTCATACCGTGAAGCAACAATGATTTTGGTATGACCGGCTTTCTCGGTAAATAATTTATCTACCAGTTGAGGATCGTTATTATTCTTTGATAAATGCGAAAGTATCAGGTGACTTAATTGTTTGCTCCGGTGCTTTACAAACAGATCCAGCGCCTGCAGGTTGGATAAATGCCCGTGATCACAACTGATCCGCTGTTTCAGGAAATAGGGATAATTTCCCTTGCTCAACATATCATCACAATAGTTTGATTCCAGGAAAGCCGCATGGCATTTTTTAAAATGATTGATCACATGACGGCAGGGCAGACCGATATCCGTAAAAATGCCAATATTCACCCCATTACCCGATACCATAAAACTATGCGGGTCGGTAGCATCATGAAATTTGGGAAAAGCAGTAACAGATAGTTGGCCTATAGTAATAGGATCATTGGCGATAAAATCATTCAGCAAATGCTTTTCAATCGGGATGCCGCTCGACTGGTAAGTAGAACTGGTAATGTATACCGGCAACCTGTATTTTTTGGAAATGCCTGGTATGCCCGTAATATGATCCGCATGCTCATGCGAAACAAAGATCGCTTTGACAGCAGCGAGCGAAAGCCCCAGTCGTTTCATCCTCTTTTCCGTTTCCCGGCACGAAATACCGGCATCGATCAGTACCGCTTCGGTATCCGTACCGATATAATAGCAGTTTCCATTGCTCCCGGAATTAAGTGAGGTGATAAATAACGACATAGAAGATCAAAAATAACAAAAACAGGGGAGCGGTCAGGGGTTTTCACCTGGAAGTTATCAACCCTGTGCAATGATGACCGTTATCGCTCGCTTCCATTTTTAAATTGATAAAGCAACCGTAACATCTCGTTGTGCAGAACTTGCTTACCTTTCCTGAAGAATACGAGCAAGGAAACCTGCGATCTGGATAACACCTCAAAACCTTTCTTCGCCTTGGCAACAACCCGGGAATTACAACCCATTGAATCGAAAAACATTTTTTTACTGTAAACATTATTTTATGTCAAACAACATCAACATCGTTCTCGTACATGGCGCATGGGCCGATGGTTCCTGCTGGAACAAAGTCATTCCCGTTTTACAGGATGCCGGGTATAATGTAGTTGCCACCCAGCACCCGCTTACCTCTCTTTCAGATGACGCAGAAGTAACCCGTCGCCTCGTGGAAGCGCAGGAAGGGCCTGTTCTGCTGGTAGGGCATTCCTACGGCGGAGCCGTGATCACTGAAGCTGCTGATAAATGTTCCAATATCATTGGCCTGGTTTACATAGCAGCTTTTGCGCCGGACGCAGGAGAGAGCCTGGCAAGCCTGGCAGCAAGCGGACCACCTCCTCCGGGTGCTATAGCTATCCGGCCTGATAAATATGGTATTCTCTGGCTCGACAGGGAACTGTTTCCCGATAATTTTTGCCAGGATGTAGATAAAGATGAAGCCGTTATTATGGCGGCTACGCAAAAACCAATTGCAGCCAAATGTTTTGAAGATAAAATAACAAGTGCTGCATGGAAGAATTTTCCCAACTGGTACATGATCTCTGCACATGATAAAATGATCCCGCCCCAGGCAGAACAATTCATGGCCGAACGCATGAACGCAAAGATCATTTTCCTTCCTACCAGTCATACACCGATGGTATCCAAACCTGATGAAGTAGCTGAGTTTATTTTAGGAGCTGCGAGAGAATTAGCGAAGTCATCGGTCAATGAATCGGCGATGGAAGAGTGAGGGGAATTTGGAAATTTATTCGATCAGAAAATTCATTACAGGTATCAATAGTCTTATTACTGTAGTGAATTTTCTGATCGAATAAATTTCCAAATCTCCAAATCTCTCTCCTATCTTTATAACCAATGAACCCTCTCTTCGATCCCACCATCACCAACTGGATACTTATTTTTCTCAGTGCCTTTATTATAGGGCTGGCAAAAGCCGGTTTGAAAGGCATCGACATGATGAATGTAACCATCATGGCCATCGTCTTTGGCGGCAAAGCATCTACCGGGATTGTATTACCACTTTTATGTGCAGCCGATATCATGGCGGTGATCTATTATAACCGCCATGCACGGTGGAATCATTTCTGGAAATTAATACCCTGGATGGCGGCAGGGATTCTTATCGGCGTGTATGTGGGAAAGGACATGAACGAAGTGTATTTCCGGAGAATAATGGCGATGATCATTATCCTTACCGTAGTGATCATGGTTGCCATGGAAGTCAAAAAATCAATAGTGATTCCCACGAATAAATTATTTGTAGCCACAACAGGGCTTACAGCGGGCATTACTACGATGCTTGGCAACCTGGCAGGTGCTTTTGCCAATATTTATTTTTTGGCGATGCGTATGCCCAAGAATGATTTTATCGGTACGGCCGCCTGGCTGTTCCTGGTGATCAATCTTTTCAAACTTCCGTTCCAGGTATTTTACTGGAAAAATATTACGCTTCTTACGTTGCAAACCGATCTGTGGTTACTGCCTGCTTTGGTGGGAGGTTTTATTGCCGGGTTAAAGATCGTTGCCCGGATAAAAGATGATCGCTACCGGAAAGTCGTTATTCTGCTGACACTGATCGGCGCCATCTTTATTTTCCTGAAATGATTTCTTTATCAGAAAGTGATCACCACACCCGAAGTGTCATCGGCATTGATCCCGTTGGCTGTAAGCACTACATGATAAGTACCCGGGGCAGTATAGGTATGTTTCACTGTTACCGAATCGGTATTGGAGGTGCTGCCATCGCCAAAATTCCATAAGAAGGCACCTGCATAGGAGGATACATTGGTAAAAGTAGCCTAGTATCCGCTATAGCTCACGGCGAAATTAAAATTCGCTGTTTGCTGGCGGCTGGAAGTTCCTGACGGACCTGTTATCGCCGGCAGCATCAGGCTTTGTGAAAGAGTATCATTGGCGCCTGCAGATGGTATTTCCACCAGCCTTACATTGTAAACACCCGGCGCGCTATAATCATGTAAAGGATCGGTAACCGTTGAAATAGCACTGCCATCACCGAAATCCCATGCAAAAGCAGAAGTGGTGCCGGGAGCAGATACAGATGTATTGGAAAACTGTACATGTGCCGGGTATATTATTTCAGATGTATAGGAAAATTTAGCTTCGGGAGGCGTTTTAGCAATCTCATCATCGAAGGGACTGCAACTAAAGAACAGACCTGTTACTAAAACAAGAATGATTGCAAGGGGTTTGGCAGGTGTTTTCACAATTAAGATTTTCAAATGAAAAATGAATAAAGTACAAATCGATACTAAAGTTACAAAATTCACATAACACGATCAGCTTTGACAAGGTGTACAATAACAAAATGCATGGCGGTTGTCCTTTACATATTTGTTCATGTACTTTTAATAATAATGCATGGTTAATAAGATAGTATGCTATATACATTGAAAAAATATGCCATAGCTTTATCACGCTAAAAGAAAACTATGGCTCAAAAGATCACAACATTGTTCCTCGATATCGGTGGTGTATTACTTACCAATGGCTGGGGAAGAGAATCAAGAAAACTGGCAGCAGAAAAATTCCAGCTCGACCTGGTCGAACTGAATGAACGGCATCACCTCACATTCGATACTTACGAAATGGGCAAGCTCACGCTCGATGAGTACCTGCAACGCACCGTGTTTTATGAAGACAGGAATTTCTCTCCCGACGATTTCAAAGCATTCATGTATTCACGATCGCAGGCGCTGCCCGGGTCTGTTGATTTCTTTAAAGAACTGAAAGCAAAACACAGACTAAAGGTAATTGCTGTAAATAATGAGGGCAGCGAACTGAACGAATACCGGATCAGGCAATTCGGACTGAAAGACCTGTTCGATGCATTTGCATCTTCCTGTTATGTCAAATTCCGCAAACCCGATGCAGATATCTTCCGCCTGGCCTGTCATATGGCACAGGTGCAACCGCAGCAGGCCGTAATGATCGACGACCGGCTGATGTTCGTGCAGGTAGCCGCTTCTGTTGGTCTTCAGGCTGTTCAATTCGACGGACTGGATAGTATCAAAGAAAAATTCAAGAATGAGAATTTAAAGGTTTTTACAAACGCTGAAGACCTTCATGCCTATTGGGATACACTGGATAAAACGGATGGTGTTTATCTCATGATGAGTTCCGGAAATTTCGGTGGCCTTGATTTAACAAAATAAACAAAAAGCTTCAGAATCTTATCT
>CAMLGR010000090.1 GCA_946479615.1 uncultured Bacteroidota bacterium
TGGGGTTTAGCCGGATAATCTGTTGCATGACATCTTTTAGCTGCTCCTCGGAAATATTGAGGCCACGCTGGATCTTTTCATAATGCTTCTTGGTAAACTCGTCAAAATATTTGGTGATCGCCTGGATAGCAGTATCTACATTTTTTCCTTCGTCTTTCTGACGCTGCAATTGAAGCAGCAAACATTCCTGCAGATCGCGGGCCGCAACACCGGGAGGATCAAAATGCTGGATGCGGTCGATGATGTGCTCCACTTCCTCTTCTGTGGCCATGATATTCTGGCGAAAAGCGAGGTCATCGACGATCGCAGAGGTTTCGCGTCGCAGGTATCCGTCCTCATCGATGCTTCCTACGATATGTTCTGCAATCCGTTGCTGTTGCTCATCAAGTTTTAACAATCCCAGCTGGTTCAGCAGGGTTTCATAAAAACTTGCCTCGGTTTTGAAAGGAATGGTCTTTTGCTCATCGTCGGAATAATTATCGTCCCTGAGCTTGTAATCGGCCACTTCATCATCACCGTCGTGCACATATTCGCTGACATCTATATTATCGTATTCTTCTTCGCTCCCGCTTTGTTCCTCATATTCTGCCTCTGCCTCGTTAAACTCATCTTTTACCTCTTCCTGGTTATCCTCGTGTTTTTCTTCGTCCAGCTCAAGCGCAGGGTTCTCTTCCAGCTCCTCTTTAATCCGTTCTTCCAGGTTAGCCGTAGGTACCTGCAGCAGCTTCATTAACTGAATCTGCTGAGGCGACAGTTTTTGTAGTAACTTCTGTTGTAATGCTTGGCTTAGTGCCATAATTTAAATGGGGGCTTTAGGGCAAGAGATTTTTCCAAAAATCCGGCCATTTATCAAAAATCAAGCCGTAAATTTACAAAACAAACAGATACGGATGCCGGAACGCCGATTTTTAATTGTTGTTGTGTTGATTTTCACCTTTAACGGGGAAATTTTTGCACAACAAAAAAATGTGGAAAATTTTCCGGGGAATCACCAAAATCATGGTTTTTTCGCCGGCGATGGCAGTTATCATACACAGCGTTTTAAGCCATCTGCTGCCCGGTTTTTGGATGAGACGAAAGGAGAATATTTGCCGGGTAAAATGCCGGTAAACAGGCTCCCGGACCTGAAAGCGCTCTTGTCTAAAGATTTTTATAGCTGCACACTTTCCTTTTTTTGCCGGAAGGAATTACAAATAGAAAAAGCGACCAGCATTCCGTTGCGCTTCCGGCTTGGTTCACTTCAATATACCGATTACCTGGAGCAAAAACCGAATGCAATCTGGAGAAGATAATTTATCAGATGCCTATGTGAAACCTATGTTCCTATGTGTCTATGTGGTAAGACTACGCCAGTCAGTTTTTTTTACCACATAGGCACATAGGAACATAGGTTTCACATAGAGAGATCTAAAACAGGGGTTACTGAAAAGTATAAGAACCATCTTTTCTTTTAATGACGGTGATAATATTGCTGATCTCGCTTTCACCACCAGCAGCACTTTCAAAAGAACTGCCCACAAAATATTTCCCCGATTCTTTATAATACATCGAAGGAGAGAAACCATAGAAGGCAATACTATTATCGTTCTTATTCCGGGAAATAATAAACTTTAAGGCAGTAGCCGATCTTTTTATTACATCTTCCTTCTTCGGCGACATATACAGGATCATCGAACGGATATCCGTCACATCTTTTTTCTTATAAGCCGTCAGCGAATAAATAGGCCGCGCAGGATTTCCCTGGTAATAAGAAACAGTCAGTGAATCCGGTTTATCGGGATTTTTTTCTGTCAGCCATTCCATAGCCGGCACCAGCGCTGGTGTGCGATAGTAATTATTGCGAAGACTATCGTTCCATCCATTGGGATTGGAATCAAACGATTTACTGCTGAAATAAATGCTTCCCTGTACATTCGGATATTCGCGCAGCAATTTGATCTGGTTAGGCAACTCATTCTTGTTCTTCCAGGCATAACTTCTTTTCTCGCCTGTGCGGTAAATACCATGACCGATATAAATATGACGGCCATAACTATGTTTGCTCCACCAGTCAAGCAATTTTTCGTATGCGATCCTTGGGTTACCGATCTCCAGGTATAATTGCGGAGCTACATAATCCACCCAGCCATTCTTCAGCCATAATAAGATATCAGCGTACAGGTCATCATAATTCGTTTGACCGGCTTTGCTGTCACTTCCTTCAGGGTCCATATCGTTATTTCTCCAGACACTAAAAGGAGATACTCCGAACTTGCAGAAAGGTTTGGCTTCTTTAATGGCAATGCTTAATTTTTTTATGATAGAATCCACATTGCTTCTTCTCCAGTCATCTTTTGACAAAGGACTTCCCGAGTTACTATAGGCTTTTGCATCAGGAAATTCCTGTCCGGCGATACGGTAAGGGTAAAAATAATCATCCATGTGAATGGCATCAACCGGATAACGCGTCACGATATCACGTACCACCCTGACCACAAAATCCTGGGCTTCCGGGTTGGATGGATCAAAATATTTGGTGGTGCCATAAGTAAGAAACCATTCGGGATGCACACGCGTAATATGATTGGGTGCGATAGAGGCGGAACGGACATTAAAATTAGCGCGGTAAGGATTCAGCCAGGCATGAAACTCCATACCTCTTTTATGCGCCTCGTCGATCATAAAGGCCAGTGGATCGTAATAGGGAGAAGGCGGACGGCCCTGTACACCCGTGAGCCATTGGCTCCAGGGTTCGTAAGGCGATGGATAAAATGCATCGGCTGCAGGACGCACCTGTACTACCACGGCATTCATGCCATTCTTTTTATGAAGATCAAGCTGACGAATAAAATCGGCTTTCTGCAATTCGGGATCTGTCACTCCGCGTTGCGGCCAATCGATATTATCGACAGTCGCGATCCACACAGCTCTGAATTCATATTTGGGCTGGGAAAAAGCAGGGAAACTTATCAATAGCACGAAACAAAACAGTAGTAACCTCATATAGGGAATAAATAAAAACGCAAAGGTAGTGTTTTCGGTCTTGCGGCCGTTAGTATTACAGTCGGCAGTTGACGATCCTGCAATCAGGAAACTGCTGGCCGCAAGACTGTTTATCTGATCATTGATGATTGCCGGAGTAAAAATGTTGGCTGAAGAACTGTTAAGCTTTTCCTATGACTGCCGGCTGCAGGATTGTCAACTACTCTTTCCTTATCTTATCTAGTAAATCACTCAGCGCAGCGGCTTCTTTCCTGCTGAGATTGCCGAGAATATTATCCATTTCTTCCTGGCGCTGATCAAGACGTTCGAGCATTTTTTTACCCTTATCGGTGATCATGATATCAACGAGACGGCGATCATTTTTGGAAGTGGCTTTTTTGGCGAGGCCCTTGGTAATAAGGCGGTCAACGATCCGGCTGGTATCACTCATCTTATCCAGCATTCTTTCCCTGATCTGCAGGGTGGAAAGTGGTTGCGGATGACTGCCGCGCAGGATGCGGAGAATGTTGAATTGCTGGGGCGTAATGTCTTCCGAAGCAAAAAACTCTTTTGTGCGCTCGGTTATCCAGTTAAAGGTGTAGATAATATTAATCGCCACTTTCTGGTGCTCGTTACGGAATTTGGTTTGTAGGATGTCCTGGTCTATTCCCATAAAAAACACGGTTTTGAGTAAAAAGATAATGCGCCGGACGCCTGCAAATATATACTCACTTACCGTAGCGCTTAACGTTTTGTGGAACCAGCTTATCATAAATTGACCCTGGTTAATGGTCATTTTAACGATTCCTTATTTACACTATGCAAAATTTGTGCAAAAAACCTGCGGCCGGGATTTGACGTATCTATTTAAACGATCTTGCTTTGTATAGCCGGGACGGTTTAAATCTTATTACATGAAAGTGATTTCCGAATCAATTCGCAGTTTTTGTGAAGGTTTCATATCCTTTTACAAGTCTATCTACCAGGAAATGACAGGCTGGTAAAGGATTTGAATGTAGAATTATGAATTGAATAACTCATTTAGAATCCTTCATAACTCATAATTCCCCACTCCCCTTCTTCAATATAGCTCCCATTTTAAAAATGGTAAACAGGTGATGTGCCTCGTGCAGGAGGAAAAAATTCATCCATTCTATCAGGTTCATCGAACCATACACGGGATGGATCCCCGTTTTACCGAAATCAGTTTCTGAAAAACTTAAAAGCCCTGCGCTCATTTCTTTGCGGGTGGTCAGCAGGTCCTGCATGATCTCCCGGGTGGATTTTAAACAATTATCCAAAAACAACGGATCACCTTCAGCTGTATAACGATCAAAAGCAGGTTGTGTATTTTCCAGGATCAGTTTTACCCGGTGAATAAAAACATGCTGGTAAGTGGAGAGGTGAACGATATTTTCAAAGATGGACCATTTACCGGTATTCACCTGCCGGCGGATCTGGTCGTCCGAAAGGCCGTCAATGATTTCGATGAGTGATTTGTGCTGGTATTGAAGTCGTGTAGAGATGGAGGATGGCATTTGCATAAAAAACAAAGGTTTAATCTTAATCATTGTTCCACACCCTGGTTCCTTCCGAACAATTGGCGCAGATATCTATATTTTTTCTTCCCTGAAGTATTTGTGTCCGGAATTTAGTGTACTCCCCATTCTTCCATATCTCCTTAAACGGCTTTTTCTTAAGATCTCCCAACTGGTGCTGTGCATCTTTATCAAAACAGCAAGGTGCGACCAGCCCATCCCAGGTAATTACCGGGTCGTGCCAAAGCCTCCAGCATTGATTCGCCAGTTTACCTTTGAATTCATACCCTTTATCTGTTTTGCGGTAACGGCTGTATTTATCTGTAACGGGGATCAGCTGGTTCGGATCATTTTCATAGTCGTATACCTGCGCAGTCTTGAACCAGACATCATCCACGCCGATCTCTTTCGCCAATGTTTTTACATCTTCGATCTGGTGCTCGTTCGGTTTTACTACCAGGAATTGAAAGACGACAAAAGGTGTTTTGCTCTTCAGTTCCTTTTTCCATTTCACAATATTCTTCGCTCCGTCTATTACTTTTTCCAGTTTACCACCCACACGGTATTGCTGGTACACATCCTGCGTGGTGCCATCTATGGAAATGATAAGACGGTCAAGCCCGCTTTCAATCGTTCTTTTGGCATTTTCATCCGTCAGGTAATGTGCATTGGTGGAAGTGGCAGTATAGATTTTTTTTTGTGAAGCATACTTCACCATATCCAGAAAAGAAGGATTGAGATAAGGCTCGCCCTGGAAATAAAAAACCAGGTAAAGAAGATCCTTGTACAACTGGTCGATCGTTTCACTGAAGAAATCTTTTTTCAGCATGCCGGTAGGCCGTGTAAAAGCGCGGAGACCACTGGGGCATTCAGGACAGCGAAGATTGCAGGAGGTGGTCGGTTCAAAAGAAATGGAAACAGGATAGCCCCATTGAACAGGCCTTTTCGTCCACTTGCTATAATAATAGCTGCTTAACACTTTCAGGCCGTTCCAGGCACGGCGCGGCGTCAGCTTGGATAAAAGGTTTATGCTATCATTGACGTTGAGTTTCACAAGCAGTAAAGGTACAGATTCGGCGGCAGTAAGGATAGCGGCAAAACAGGATCTCTATAAAACAGGTGGACTTCCCTATGGTGTAACCGCATTTTTACCATGAAGCATGGATTAAATCTGTTACCGGCAATCCAGCCGGTCATCAATAGTTACTATCTTCAAAGCAGCGTACATGAATCATCGTTTTACATACCGTATTTTTCCATTGGGCGATTCCGCTATCAGTATCGATTTTGGCAATACGATAAACGAGGACAATAATAAAAAAGTACTGGCCGGATTTGATGAATTGCGGAACCATCCGTTTACCGGTATGATCGAAGCAGTTCCCGCTTATAGTTCGCTTACTTTATACTACGATCCGTTAGCGATCAAAAAAATAATTCCCCGCGAAACACAGGTGTATGAATGGGTGAAAGAAGAACTGGAAAAAAGAAATCCTGCTTCCTGGAATACGGCGGATAAAGATCAACACCTGGTAAGGATACCGGTATGTTATGAAAATGATGTAGCGCCTGATCTGTATGCACTGGCACTTTATAATAATATGACTGCGGAAGAAGTAATGCGTATTCACTTGTCAATATCTTATCGTGTATACATGCTCGGTTTTCTTCCCGGGTTTGCATACATGGGTCCCGTGGATCCGTCGATCAGGATGCCGCGAAAATCAAAGCCGGTCAATGTGTCGGCGGGTAGTGTGGGAATTGCAGGCAGCCAGACAGGAATTTATCCTTTGTCATCTCCCGGTGGCTGGCAGATCATTGGCCGTACCCCTGTATCCTTATTTGATCCGTTGAAAACAAATCCCTGTTTATTAAAAGCAGGAGATACGGTTCAGTTCTATTCAATCAGCAGGGATGAGTATACGAATTATTAAAGCCGGTGTATTGGATACGATCCAGGACAAGGGCCGTTTTGGTTTTCGTCACCTGGGTATAAATACAGGCGGTGCTATGGATGCATATGCTGCGCAAATAGCCAATTGTTTAACGGGTAATGAAATGAACGAAGCAGTGATGGAACTTCATTTTCCATCGGCTGCTCTTTTCTTTGAGCAAACGGCACTTATTGCTATCAGTGGCGCTGATTTTTCTCCCTGTGTCAATGGCGATCCTGTTCCCTGCCTGCGACCCATATTACTGAGCCGCTTTAGCATTTTACAATTTGAACGTGTTAAGCAGGGAGCGAGAGCTTATGTTTCTGTGTATGGAGGAATGAATACTGCCCGGTGGCTGAATAGCGCCAGTGCCAATCTCAAGACAGGAATGACCGGTCTGACAGGTGAACCGCTTCGTACGAATGACGAGATCCCTGTTCAACCGCATGATCTTTTTTCAAAAATCGTTGGTAAAAGAGAATTCATCGTATTGCCCTGGCAGGCTGATGATAATCGCGATAATGCTGCCGGTGAAATTATGATATTGCCGGGCCCGGAATGGGACAGGCTTGACCGGGCAGCACAACATGCTTTACTGAATACTTCTTTCACAATAAGTAACCAATCCGATCGTATGGGTTATCGCTTAACCGGCACTTCACTGGCTACATCAACTCATGAAGAAATGATCTCTGCCGCGGTTTCTTTTGGAACGATTCAATTATTACCCGATGGACAGCTTATCGTATTGATGGCGGATCACCAGGCTACCGGTGGTTATCCCCGTATTGCCCATGTCATCAGCGCGCATCATTCAAGGCTGGCGCAGGCAAGACCGGGAGACAACCTGCGGTTTCTACTGATTTCGCAGGGAGAAGCCGAAGATCTTTTAATAAAACAGCGGCAACATTTGCTGCAACTGCAAAATGCCTGTAAATTCAGACTGGAAGAATACCTTTTTAAATGTAAAATTTAGAATTATGAATGGAATATTCATCAGTGAAGTATTCATCATTCATAACTCATAATTCATAATTCTCCTGATGATCCAACAGCCTGCCAATATCGACCTCAACTGCGACATGGGCGAAGGTACAGGCAATGATAAACAGATCATGGCTTATATCAGCTCCGCCAATATCGCCTGTGGCTATCATGCGGGAGATGAAAAAACAATTTGGGATACTGTTGAGCTAGCGATTGAACATAAGGTGGCTGTGGGTGCCCATGTATCTTTTTTTGATAAAAATAATTTCGGGAGAAATGAGATCAGTCTGCCTGAAAGCGATATTTATGAATTGATCACACAGCAACTGATCATCATGAACGAGATCACCGACTACTTCGATATACCATTGCAGCATGTCAAACCCCATGGCGCTTTGTATAATATGTCGGCCAGGGATCCTGCCATTGCGAAAATAATTGCTTCCGCTATAGCCGATTTTGATAGGGGCCTTTTGTTATTCGGCCTGAGTGGTAGTCATTCTATAACAGAAGCGGCGAAGCTGGGTCTGAAAACGGTCAATGAAGTATTTTCCGATCGTTCTTATCACGAAGATGGAAGTCTTACTCCACGTGGTCAACCCGGCGCGTTGATTAATGGTGCAGATGCTGCGATCAGACAGGTATTGCAGATAGTACAAGAGCAAACCGTTACTACCCCGACTGGAAAAACGATCCCGGTCATTGCCGGCAGTATTTGTATTCATAGTGATGGTGAACAAGCCGTATCATTGGCACGATCGATACATGAAGCATTGACGAAGGAAGGGATCAACATCAAAACTCCTTTATAACAGGATGAACAAAAAAACTGCTGCTGCTATTACAGGCGCTGCTTTCCTGATGGCGACTTCAGCTATCGGTCCTGGCTTTTTAACACAAACCAGTCTGTTTACACAGGAACTGCTGGGCAGTTTTGGGTTTGCTATTCTTGTTTCCATTTTAATTGATATCGGCGCGCAATTAAATATCTGGCGCATTGTTGCTGCCAGTGAATCGTGTGCACAGGACCTGGCGAATAAAGTATTTCCCGGGCTTGGATTTTTTCTCGCTGGCATCATTGCCTTCGGAGGATTGGTCTTTAATATCGGCAATATCGCCGGTTGCGGACTGGGGCTGGAAGTATTGACAGGATTGAATATAAAAGCAGGCGCTGTGATCAGCGCCATTATTGCATTAGGAATATTCTGGTTTAAAGAAGCAGGCATCCTTGTCGATAACCTGGTGAAGGTGCTGGGTGTCCTGATGTTGCTGCTGACCTTATACATAGCCATCTCTTCTCACCCTCCTGTGGGTATGGCAGTTTACAGAACGATATGGCCCGAAAAGATCGATGCGATGAAGATCATCACACTGGTAGGTGGAACAGTCGGTGGGTATATTTCTTTCGCCGGCGCACACCGTTTGCTCGATGCCGGTATTACAGGGCCTTCCAATATCAGGCTTGTTACAAAGAGTTCGGTGCAGGGCATATTGATCACTTCGCTGATGCGGTATATTCTATTTTTGGCTGCATTGGGAGTTGTATGGCAGGGAACGAAACTGGCTGCCGGAAATCCGGCGGGTTCTGTATTCAGTGCGGCTGCCGGAACAATTGGCTATAAATTTTTTGGTATTGTACTATGGAGTGCGGCCATTACTTCGGTGATCGGCGCTTCTTATACATCTGTTTCATTCTGGAAGACACTGGTGCCGGCAGCAAAGAGAAATGAAAAAATAATCATCAGTTTATTTATCATTCTTTCTACGGTGATCTTTGTATGGGTAGGTAATCCTGTGAAATTGCTGGTGCTCGCCGGCGCTGTGAATGGACTATTGTTGCCGGTAGCACTCGCCGTTGTGCTTATTGCAGCCAATAGAACAGGATTGATACAAACATATCGTCATCCTTTTATTTTAAAGATCGCTGGGTGGATAGTGGTAGCCGTAATGACATGGATGGGATATGTAGTGATTACTGACAGTTGGGGTAAACTGGTTTAATTTTTTATTTCACGCAAAGGCGCAAAGAGTACACGCCAGGCCGCAGAGATATATTCAAATCTTCAAATCCTTTGCGTCTTTGCGCGTCTTCTTAGCACCTTTGCGTGAAACAACGAAAAAAAGCCCAGGCATATTAAATGCTGAGCTTTTAATTCATCCATCCTTGTTATCGTGTCCAATCAACCGTATTTTTTATTTCACGCAAAGGCGCAAAGAGTACACGCCAGGCCGCAGAGATATATTCAAATCTTCAAATCCTTTGCGTCTTTGCGCGTCTTCTTAGCACCTTTGCGTGAAACAACGAAAAAAAGCCCAGGCATATTAAATGCTGAGCTTTTAATTCATCCATCCTTGTTATCGTGTCCAATCAGCCGTTTAATATTCTTGATTTTGTGAGATAGGTCTTGGAAGGGTAGTAAATGAAGAGGCAGGTACCGTTCTTGATCGTATTGATGAGTTCGTCGCGTTCGTTATCAGGCACAGCGGGACAACCATAGCTGCGTCCCATGTAATTATTATTTTTTAACCAGGATCCTTCGATATAATCAGCACCATGTACTACGATGTTTCTTCTCAGTGCTTTATCATTAAATCCTGTTTCGAGACCTACGATCCGTAAAGAAAGACCATGCTCGCCGGTATAGGTATTCTGCGTAACATAAAAACCTAAACTGCTTTGACGGGAAGAAGGTTTATTGGAAAATCTTGTGGCAAATTCAGCTCCCGAGTTACAGCCATGGGCTACCCAGGTGTTCATCACGAGTTCATTATTCACCATATCCACGACATATAAACGCTTATTATTAGAAGATTGGCTGAAATCACAAATCGTGAGATAGCCGGCTTCTTTGATAATATTCTTTTTCAGTAATTGGGTATATCCTTTATAAGCATATTGAAAGGCTTTTTCGGAAAGGCCTTTTTCCTCAAGGCCTATCATATTATATAAGGCCGAAGCTTCAGTAGTAATATTTGTAGCGGAATGATTGGTTGATGAAATATTGATCGAAGTCAATACAGGACTTTTGCTTTTTGCTGCGGGGACCCATGAAATGCTCACCAGGGAAAATGTCAGCAGGCAAATAGGTATCAGGAATAGTCTTTTCAAAAGAATATTGATTTTAAGTATTAGGATAAACGACTGAAGAGTAAAAATAGTGCCCAATACTTATGGATTCAAGCATAATATTTTATTTTCTTTAACCTTTCGCATAAATACTCATGATATCAATTTTTTTAATGAAAAAACACGATGAAAATGATAGGAATAAAGGTTACTAAAAAAGGGAATATTCTCATTAATGAGGATATTCCCTTAGTATGTTTTTTGTTAAAACTATTTTACATATAAATTCAACTCTGTGCGGATACTTTAAAGTAATCAATTACCCGGTTTCTTTTTTCCTGGCAGGGTTAACCATGATGTCAGTATATTCCTGATTATGGAAAAATCAGGATGCTGTAATTATTTTATCAAAATCAATGTCATGAAAGCCCTATACTTTAACCGTTTTCCATTTTCCTTTTTTAAATAATATATAAGCTGCAATGGCAATCGCTGTTTCGGCGAGTGGAATTGCCAGGAAAGCGCCCAATGGTCCGTAATGGAATGTTTTTGCCAATAAATAGGCTAATGGTATCTGCACTAACCAGAATCCGACAAAATTCAGCCAGGTAGGCGTACGTGAATCACCCGCTCCATTCAATGCCTGGATCATCACCATACCGATACCATAAAAGATATAACCGCTTCCAATCACCTGCAGGGCCAGTGTTCCATAGCGATGAACCTCTGGTTCACGGGAAAAAATGCTGACGATCGGCGAAGCAAGGAACAGGAACAATAAGGTCACTATCGCCATGAATATCGCATTGTATTTTGCTGTGATCAGCACACTTTTTTCGGCCCGCTCCGGTTGTTTGGCACCCAGGTTTTGGCCCACCAATGTGGCAGCAGCATTACTAAGACCCCAGGCAGGCAATATAAAGAATACCACGTTCCTGATAGCTACCTGGTAACCGGCGGATGCTTCTGTGCCGCCGGTAGTAGCGACAAGGATTGCCATTACGATCCAGCTACCTGATTGTATCATGAATTGTAAAGTGGCGGGCCAGGCTACATTGAACAGGTTTTTCACGACAACAGGGTCCCATTTGAAATGGATCGCTTTTAATTTAATAATTCCCTTGCCTTTAAATAAATGATAACACTGGTAAATAACACCGATACCGCGACCGATCGTAGTAGCAATGGCAGCGCCTTCCAGTCCCAGGCGTGGAAAAGGTCCATACCCGTTGATCAGCGTGGGACAAAGAATAATATTTAAAATACTGGCGATCCAAAGGCTTTTCATGGCCATGGCAGGATTGCCCGCTCCGCGGAAAATACCATTGATAAGAAATAAAAGAATGATCACTAAACTTCCGCCCAGCATAATGCGGGTAAAGCCTGCGCCTTCTTTTACAACATCCGGTTCAGCACCCATGATCCGTAAAATATCAGGGGCGAAAACAATTCCGCATGCACTGATGATAAGCGTGGTAATAAATGCGATGAGAATGGATTGTGCGCCGGCATGTGCCGCACCTTCGGGATCTTTTTCACCTATCCGCCTGGCTACAATTGCTGTCGCCCCGGTACTAAGACCTATGGCAATAGAATAGACGATAGCAATACTGGCTTCCGTGAGCCCGACAGTAGCGATTGCATTTTTGCTGTTAGGTAAATGACCCACGAAATACATATCGACTACGGCGAATACGCTTTCGAGGCTTAATTCCAGGATCATAGGAATAGCCAGCAATATAATGGCCGTCCGGATATTTCCCTGTGTATAGTCATGCTCATCGCCGCGTATCGATTGTTTGATCAATGAATAAAAACGGGATAGTTTATTTGTGGTAATGGTTTGTTGTGACATGATTGAAAACTATTGAAAAAATAAAAGTGAATGAAAATGTTACAGCACAGGGTCGTGCTGTCAATTAAATGAGATCCATAAAACAGGTTCTGCTACAATGGGGGCGAACCTTAACACATTTTCATATTCGTTGCTTGAAGAAGCGCAAAAATAAGAGATCGGTATAACATGGAAGGTAAAAATTACATGAAATATTGTTTTTTGCCTGGTGACCGACAAAAATTATACGGGGAAAGGACTGCAGTGCCTGTTTTTTCATCCCGGCGCCCTGGAAAAGCTGTTAGGTGTTAAATGAGAGAGAAACAAAATATCAGCTCCTGACACCTGACATTATCACTAGTGGGGCACTTTTTTCTACTTCAGCGATGGCTTTTTTCACAGGCTATCCTGTTTTTTAAAGAAAAGTATGGATATTGTATTCTTTCCATGAATATCATACAAGAATAAAAACCGCTTTGCAACATGAAAAATTGGGCTGTTCTCTTTCTCTATTTATGTATATTATCCTGCTCGGCACAAAAAAACGCCTCTTACAAGGTGGATAAGGAATTGGCCGGTTCTATCGATAAGAATTTTGACGATGCAGGTGCACAATACAAAGTATTGATGCAAAACCTGCCGGCTGATAAATTTCCTAAAACTTTTTTTCCTTCTACGGGCAGATATGAATTCAGTAATTCCGGCTGGTGGTGCAGTGGCTTCTATCCCGGTACTCTTTTATATATCTATGAACAAAATAAGGATATGGCCTTATATAATGAGGCCATCCGCATGCTGGGGGTACTGGAAAAAGAAAAAAATAATACAGGTACACATGACCTGGGATTCATGATGTATTGCAGTTTTGGTAATGCCGAAAGAATAGCATCCAAACCGGAATACAAGGAAATTTTGCTTACCAGCGCCAGGTCGCTTTCCACCAGGTTCAATCCGAAAGTGGGTTGTATCAAATCATGGGATTCCAAACCCGGAGATTTTTTAGTGATCATTGATAATATGATGAACCTGGAATTATTGTTCTGGGCCACACGTGTCACCGGTGATTCTTCATTCTATAAAATTGCTGTTACACATGCCAATACCACGATGAAGAATCATTTCCGGACTGATTACAGTTCTTATCATGTTGTCAATTATAACGCAGAGACGGGTGGCGTACAGGAAAAACGAACAGCGCAGGGTGCGGCTAATGAATCTGCTTGGGCGCGTGGACAAGCCTGGGGTTTATATGGATATACTGTAATGTACAGGGAAACGAAAGATCCAAAGTATTTGGAACAGGCAAAACATATTGCTCATTTTATATTATCAAATCCCAATCTGCCGGCTGATAAAGTTCCTTACTGGGATTTTAATGCGCCGGGTATACCCAATGCCTTGCGCGATGCTTCTGCCGGATCGATCATGGCGTCTGCATTGCTGGAACTGGGTGACTATGTCGATAAGAAACAAGGAAAGGAATATCGTGATGTGGCGACTACGATCTTAAAAACATTATCGGGCGCTGGTTATAAAGCGGCGGCGGGTACGAATGGCGGATTTATTATCGAACATGGAGTAGGTCATATGCCTAATAAAACAGAAGTAGATGTACCGCTCACCTATGGCGACTATTATTATATAGAAGCATTGAAGAGATATAAAGAACTGGCCAAATAAACTCCGTGGTCCTCTGTGTCTCCTCTGTGGCTCTCTGTGGAATAAGCCCAGGAGTAAGGTTGCTGAATAAGGTCTTTCAAAATCTTATGAATAGAATCTCTCTTACAGGGCATATACCACAGAGAGCCACAGAGGAGACACAGAGGACCACGGAGGTGTTTTTATAGGGGCGTCCTAAGGTAGACGGCAAATTCGTTTTCGATACGCTGCGCTTTTTCGATGAGAGCTTTATCGGTGATATATTTTTCCACATCTTTTACTTCACTAAGCAAATCCTTTTTATATACCTTATTAAAAGGAAAATAATTTAACCGGAACGACCACTCATTTTTCATACGGTTATATACTGTTGTATCGTCTGCTGCAAGAGAAGAATAACGGACAAACATATAACGGCTCCGGGGCAGGGATTTTGTAAGATTGAGGATCTGTTCATAATAATAGATCCAGATCCGCAGGAATGATTCGGCATACTTTGCATAAATCTTTTCTATGGGTTTCCTTTTAAACAAAATCCATTTCAGCTTCGACAATCCTTTTTTGGTCCTGAACTTTTTCAGATGCACTTTATATTCGCGTGAAAGCAATGAATTGATCGTGGAATGAAAATCCCGTACAATAACCAGGTAAAAAGCAGAAGGAATCAGTTCCTTATATGTATCCAGGAAAAGACAGGTCCTGGGTTCTTTCCAGCCCCATTCAGTATTCGCACTGTTTTTATCATCGATCAGTTTTTGTAATTGTTTTTTTTCTTCCTCCACCAGTGTAACAGGTTTATCTACAAAACCGGTATAGGGATATTTCCTGTTGAGAAGAAACCGCTGGTGCATTTCCAGGAAATCTGTATCCTCAAAATGGCCCTCTACATTTCCTACATCGGCAGGGAATAATTTTTCACCCACAGGTAATCCGCAACGATATAGCCATTGGGTAACAAGAGACGTACCGGACCGGTGCATCCCGACGATAATCATAACTTTCGAATTCATATTTTAGGGATTGATCAGCTAAGCATTTTTTCTCACGCTCAAACTATAAGAAGCGCGGGGTATCCATTTGTTTTCAGATTTTTCCTGTTCCAGGATGAATCGTGTAATCTTACGTGCACATTCGGCAATTGTATTCAGTTCGGTATTTACATACAGATCAGGTTCGGCAGGAATATCAAATGGATCATTAATGCCTGTGAGGTTATTTACTTTTTCAGGATGATCTGCCGGAAGAAAAGCCTTGCGGTATAAACCTTTGGTGTCTCTTATTTTAAGAATTTCTACCGAGCAATCGATGTGGATCGTTTTTGTATGGGGGTAAGTGGCACGTACTTCATGACGGATCTGGTCATAGGGATTGATAGCACAGATGATCGCTATAATGCCATGCTTGGATAATTGCCCGGCAACAAATGCCATGCGCCGCATATTTTCCATACGGTCGTCTTTGGAAAAACTTAGTCCATAGCAAAGCGTTTTACGGTATTCATCGCCATCTATAATTTCTACGGGCAACCCTTTTTTATTCAGGATAATTTCTACCGCCCGGGCAAGCGTACTTTTTCCCGCACCGGATAAGCCGCACAATTGAATAATCATACATCAGTTTTCTAGCATTAAGTAATGGCAGCAAAAAAGAAAGGGTGGTTCTTTTTTACCTGGTTCGGGGTTTCAATAGTTAGACGCCAAAAAATGAAAAAAATTTACCCTGTATGGAATTTATTTTGAGATTATAGATAAACACAGGTTGTATATCGATGGATGCGATGAAAGGAAAGGTGAATTTGCCCTTATTGCAGAGTTAATAAAAAGTTAACGGAAATTTTGTGCAGGATTAGGTAAAATGATTTTAGTATACAGGTAATATGGGTAAGCGATCTCCCAATCCCATTTCTTTGAGATCATCGGGCGTTACGGTATATCAGTATTTTATTATCAGCACGTATTTCATCACATGAATAATGGGTAAGTGTATCGGTATCAAAAATTAGGATCTGTATTTTTCCTGAAAGTATACGTGATTCATCCTGCAAATCAGGCTGCTGCCTGGGATGGAGTTGTTTCAATTCTTTAGGAGCTGGCTGCATGCCGGGCAAGGAGGCTGAGATCAGACAATGGCAAAATTTTTCCCATTTACGCCCCTTATTTTGCTTAGTCTTCATTTTAGTTGTTATACAGATAGCTGATTCCCCTTGAATTCAGGCGGTTCAGTACTGGCGTTAAAATTGTGACTTTATTGAGATGATTCATGAAACCGAGATCGTATGGAAACAATAGCAAGCAGGAAACCGAGGCTTTTACTGGTAGATGATGATGAAGATCTTCTGTTGCTGATGAAAATGAAAATGAAAGCGGAAGGATTTGTAGTGCAGACCTCGCAAAACGGAGACAAAATATATGATATGGTGGAGCAGGACCGGCCAGATATCGTTTTACTGGATATAACTATGCGTGGTATAAGTGGCGCGGAGATTTGCAAGCACCTCAAAACGGATCAAACAACAAAAGATATCCCGGTTGTTTTATTTTCTGCAAATTATAATATTCAAAATATAGCGGAGGAATGCGGCGCCGATGGCTGTATTGACAAACCGTTTAACAATATTGTGGTAAGAGAAAAATTGATGAGTATTATTAACCAGCACCAGGCCTGATATCTTCCCCTGTTAAATTAATATAAAAGAGAAGTCGCCATCATTGATGGCGACTTCTCTTTTATATTAATTGTGGATACGAATATCTACTCCCGGAGGCGGTGTTCTGTGGTGATGATGATAATACCTGGTCCGGTGATAATGATGTTCGTGGTAATAATGTTGTTCTGCACAGGCAGAAAGCGAGAATACGATTACTATGGCTATAATAATAGTATTGAAAAAGCTTGTTTTCATGATAATACTTTTATACCAATAACAGTTGAAAACCATGCCAACGGGCAGGAGGAATGTAAAAACCCTGTTAACGAAGCGACTGGGAACCCGGAACAGTTATAAATCATTCTTTTCGAATACTTTTATCGTGTTAAAAAAATGCATTCATTTAATAACCGGTCAATATGTTCAACCTGGAAAAGATTAAAGAAAGACATGCAAAAGTGAAAAGCGGGGCGGATTTTCCCGCGTATATACAGGATCTTAAAAAGATGGGAGTAACCGCCTATGAGAATTATGTATCGGACGGCCACACGGCATATTTCGGAGATAATAATTTCCAGCTTGTTGCAGGTAATAAATATCCTGTTATGGAGATAGATGATATCGGTTCCGCGGAAAAATTAAAGCATTCATTGCTTATTCACCAACAAGGAAAGACTGATTATCCTACTTTTTGTAAAGATGCCGCGAATGCGGGAGTAGAAAAATGGAAGGTAGATATACAGCAATTGACCTGCACTTACTATGATAAGAAGGAAAACAAACTGCTAACAGAAAAAATCCCGGTGCCGGATGGTAGTGAAGGAATGTGAGAGGCTCCATCTAAGCAAATACTGAATCAAATGGGGTGTGTATACTATATAAGAACTGTCGGAAAATCAAATTGACAATTTATCTTATTGATTTACTGTACTTTAGCATTAAACAAATTTGAGTAAACAATTTTGTTTATATTTGGATAATGGTTGATGAATTATCCATATTGAAGGGAATTCACCCGGGATTTGTCCTGGAAAGAAAACTTACTGAAAGGAAGCTTAGTAAAGGGAAATTTGCTCTTTCTGTTAATGAATATCCACAAACACTTACTGCTATTACCAAAGGAAAAAGAGGCATGAATACACTACTTGCCTTAAAGATCGAAGAAGCATTGGGATTAGAAGAAGGCTATTTTATGACGCTACAGGTTTTTTATGATATCAGGCAGGAAAAACTGAAGCAGTCAACTTCCAGCCCTGATCTTTCTAAAATACGTCCTGTTCTTTTTTGGGATACCAATATCGAAAAAATAGATTGGGAAAGACAGCACAAGGCTATCATCCGTCGCGTATTTGAAAGGGGAAATAAAAAGGAAAAGGATGAGATTACACGGTATTATGGAAAAGATCGGGTAAACAAGATATTACAGGCCCCTGTTTAATGGATTAAATAATATAAGGCTTATGCCAGGCTTATACTGGAACACGGTCAATGGTTTATTAAAGAATATACTACAATCCACTATGGGTGCTCCGGAATTTGATGCCTTCAGATTGGTAGGAGGAACCTCATTAAGTCTTCAATTCGGACATCGGTTATCCATAGACATAGATCTTTTTACAGAAGAAGCGTATGAAAGCATAGATTTTAATGCGATAGATAAATTCTTTAAAAATAATTACCCTTATGCAACAACCAATGGCGGGCAAATAGCAATGGGCACTTCTTATTTTGCAGGTACCAGTGAGCGGGAGGCTGTTAAAATAGATATTTACTACGTTGATCCTTTTATCAGGCCGGTTGTTAGCAAAGAATCTATCCGGCTTGCTTCAGTTGAAGATATCATTGCTATGAAGCTTGAAATTATTTCGCGCAGAGGCCGGAAAAAAGATTTTTGGGATTTACATGAGCTATCTGACTGGTATGATATTGCCACTATGATAACTTTTCATCGGGAACGGTATCCATATAATCATGATGAGGATCTTATACGTGCTGGATTAATTGATTTCACTGAAGCAGACGACGATTTTGACCCTGAATGTTTAAAGGGAAAACATTGGGAGCTGATCAAGCTTGATTTTGTTACCTGGGTATAACTCCTTATTCATGTAATGCCAGCTATAACCCACAGTGCGCCGGACAATTAATTATCCGCAGATTTAACTGCTTCTCTTTTGTCATCGACCCGTTGATCATATTTTATAAGAAACCATGACAGGTCCGGAGTATATTTTCTTTTTCGTCCCAGTTCATAGTTGTATATCGTTTGCCCGACCTTATACATAAAGGGCCAGCCGATCGTTTCATAATCGTATTTATCATCGTTCAGGATGCCATCGCTGTTGACATAGATGGTTACCGACAGCATAAACTCCACGTTGTTGTTGAAATCTGCTACATAGGAAACATCGGTAAGACAGCCATAGGCCCAGCCCACTTTATTGAATACACGCACACCGGGTGGCATCGTATGCGTATTATTCCTGAAAAAGAACTTTACATAACTATCATAATATTCGCTGGTATCGTATTTCGGATAATTGGTTTCGGAAGGGAATTGCGATAGGAACCTGTATAGAAAGCGATAGTCATCATTC
>CAMLGR010000091.1 GCA_946479615.1 uncultured Bacteroidota bacterium
TTCAGGAACCGTTACCAGCAATACAAAAGTGGGACTGGGTGAAAAGTATGATGGAGTAAGCAATGGCGCCAGCCATCCGGCTCCATCGAATAATATGGCTGGTTACCTGACTGATGGCATCAAAGGACTGGACCTCGGTACCTGCGTAGCCAATCTTCCTGCAGGCTCCATGACCTTTTTGGTAAGCAGTATCACTCCTTCTTCTATTGGTGATGGCATTCCTGATATCCTGGTTACACAGGTAGCCGACCCAAGCGGCTCCGCCGATCGTTACCAGTTTACCGACGCCAATGGCGCTATCGTAGGAAATTATAAAGACATGCTGTTTACTTCTATCAACCCGGTAGGTAACTGGACAGCCGATTTCTATGATGTGACCAACCCGATGACATTATCATCCGGTTTTACCAAAACAGATCGTCAGTTGCGTTTGTGGGCGGCTGACCTGAGCGAGTTTGGTATTACCGCTGCAAATTATCAATCGGTACGGAATTTCAGGATCGGCCTTTCCGGTAATAGCGATGTGGCGTTTGTTGCTTATAGTAATAAATCGTTTGCCGTAAAAAATATTCTCCCTGTCATGCTCGGCAGCCTGACCGCTACCAATACCAATGGTAAAGGATTATTGAAATGGAATACCTATACAGAAAACAATTCAGCCTGGTTTGTGATTGAAAAGATCAGGTCCGGTTCTTATATTTCTATCGATAGCGTAAGAGCAGCGGGCAACAGTACCGGCATCGTTACTTATTCTTATACCGATAACCACCTCGAAACCGGCAAAAATTATTACCGCTTAAGAATGGTTGATATCGATGGTAAAACAAAATACAGTTCCGTTGTTTCGGTCAACAGCGAAACCGTTGCATCTTCTTTCAGCATTTATCCAAATCCTGCCACTGCCGGTGAAGCCGTTTATGCAGTGCATGATAAATCATCAGGTACAGAATTGATGAGCATTTATAATAGCAACGGCATCTTATTAGCACAGCAATCTCCTGCCAAAGGAAGCCTGCAAACAAAAATAAACTGGTCAACAACGATCAAAGGGATCTATTATATCGTCTGGAATAACGGTACAGAAAAAAAGGCACAAAAAATTCTCATACAGTAACAGTCGAACCGATCACACAAGGGCCTTTATAAGGCCCTTTTTTATTTCCTGTATCGTCATCGTTTTGTCTGCATCTTTTTATTTTTGTGTGAAAAGAACTTTTGCAGACCTTTATTGTCTTCATTCCATAAAAATCATACAAATGAAATTTCCTTACATCAATGGTTTATTGATAACAGTGGTTACTGTTTCGCTCTTTGCCTGCAACAATGCGGAGAAAAAACCTGCAACGACGGAACCTAAATTAAAAGAAGACAATATTACCTATACCGGTGATAGTGTAACGATGAATGGTTACGTAGTATATGATGAAAACAAAGAAGGGCCAAGACCTGCCGTATTGGTCGTACACGAATGGTGGGGGTTGAATGATTATGCCAAACGCCGTGCGCGCGAACTGGCGGGACTGGGATATATCGCTATGGCAGTCGACATGTTTGGAAACGGCAAACAGGCAGACAATCCTGATTCGGCAGGTAAATATGCCACACCTTTTTATCAGAACCCTCAAAAAGCAAAAGCCCGTTTTGATGCTGCATTGGAAAAACTGAAAACCTATTCACAAACGGATGCTGCCAAAATCGGCGCTATCGGTTATTGTTTTGGTGGCGCACAGGTGATCAATATGGCCAAACTGGGCGATGATCTGAAAGGAGTAGTTAGTTTTCATGGCAACCTGACGGTTGTACCGGCGAATAAAGATCTCCTGAAAGCCGCTATCCTGGTTTGCCACGGTGCCGATGATAAATTTGTTCCGGCATCGGAAGTAGATCAGTTCAAACACCAGATGGATTCTATCGGCGCCAATTATACGGTTAAGATCTATCCCGGTGCTACACATGCGTTTTCCAACCCGGATGCTACGGCGATCGGCCAGAAATTCAATATGCCCATTGCTTATAATGCAGCAGCCGATACTGCTTCCTGGAATGAAATGAAACTGTTCTTTGGAAAAGTATTTGGCAACTGATATTTCTTGCTTACAGTGTATGACAAAATAGTCATGCAGTCACGGATCGGACTTCTTATTTATTCAATACAGGAAAAACGCCACGGAATATCCGTGGCGTTTTTTATACCCGGGAAGGAAATATCCTTGTCAATCTCTTTATTTTTTTATTACTTTTTTGCAGGTAATCAGTATAGCCCCATCTCCCGGAAGGAGCTTATTATTCCCAGGCCGTAACCCGCTTTTCCCGCCTTCCCTTTACCTGACTTTATCAGACATCAATCCAGGTTAAATCCGGGATCAATCCGCGGACAATAATAGTACAATGGCTGTCATCGTCGTATCTCTTTCGCCCCTCCTTCGCTGCACCGCCCGGGAGACCCGGACAAACCCAATTCCAGGGCATGAAATCCCGGAATATGTTCCTTCCTCGTCCTGCCACCAGCTTTTTAGCTTTTTTCCCTAATTTCATCAAAACAATTCAGCATGCCATTGATCATACTTATTGTCGTTATTGTTGTCATCGCTCTTTGGATGGTGAGCATTTATAACGGACTGGTGAGGTTGCGTAACCGCCGCCAGAATGCATTTGCCGATATCGATGTGCAATTGCGCCAGCGCCACGACCTGGTACCCCAACTGGTAGAAACGGTAAAAGGTTATGCATCGCATGAAAAAGAATTACTGTTAAAAGTAACAGAAGCCCGTTCGGCAGCTATGAATGCAGGAACGATCGACGATAAGATTGCAGCCGAACAACAATTGACCGCTGCCTTGCAGGGATTGAAAGTGCAGGTAGAAGCCTACCCTGATCTCAAAGCCAATCAAAACTTTTTACAATTACAGGAAGAGCTTAGCGATATCGAGAATAAGCTCGCTGCCTCCCGCCGCTTTTTCAATGGCGCTACCACTGAATACAATAATTCCGTTGAATCATTTCCCGGAAATCTTATCGCCCGCAATTTTGGTTTTCAACGCGAAACCTTCTTTGACCTCGGCACCGAGAACCGCAAACAAATGGAAGAACCGCCGAAAATCAATTTTGGCAGTTAATACCTACGGCGTAAATAAAATCCAGGGATGAAATACATAGGGTTAAGCACACAGATCCGGAGAAACAATACCAATTCATTTCTTTTGCTGATCGCATTCCCGGTTTTATTGCTGGCAATGTTCTATGCATTCATATTTTTTTCCGGCAAAGAAGATACTGATGAAACCAACCTGCATTTTCTGCAGGCAGTTCCTTTTATACTCATTGGCGTTCTTACCTGGTTCCTGATCGCCTGGGCCGGCCACACTACATTTATCAGGCTGGCTACCGGCGCCAAACCATTGCAGCGGATGGAAAACAAACGCGTATATAATCTTCTTGAAAATATATGCATCGCCGAAGGAATGAAAATGCCTTCGCTTTATATCATCGATGACGATTCACTGAATGCTTTTGCAAGTGGTATCAATGAGAAAAGTTATTCCATCACTTTATCCAAAGGCATTATCGATAAACTGAATGATGAAGAACTGGAAGGTGTCATGGCGCATGAACTCACGCATATCAAAAACCGGGATGTGCGCCTGCTGATCATATCGATCATCTTTGTCGGTATCTTTTCTTTTTTGGCCGAGATGGCATTCCGCAGTATACGTTTTGTAGGCGGTGGGAGAAAAAGCAGCAAGGATGGCAAGGGAGCCGGTGCTATTATCCTGATTGCTATCGTCGTTACAGCCGTGGCTTATTTAGTCTCGCTGTTACTTCGTTTTGGTATCAGCCGCAAAAGAGAATATCTCGCCGATGCAGGTGCTGCCGAGATCACCAAAAAACCGTATGCTCTGGCTTCAGCCCTGCGCAAGATCGCCGGTGATCCCTGGATTGAAGCGGTAGAAAGCCGGGATGTAGCACAACTTTTTATCAATAACCCCACTCCTTCCGCACACAAGTCGGCCTCATGGGATAATCTCTTTGCCACGCATCCGCCGATTGAAAAAAGGATTGCTTTGCTGGAACAGTTTGTCTGATTCAATTTTAAATGACAATACAGATCACTTAAAATTCAGCATATAACGTTCAACATTTAAATTTTCACCAGTTTCTGTTTGATGGTTGACCCGTCTTCTTTTTTTGCTGTAATAAAGTAAATACCGGGTTTCAGGGAACTGATATTCACTTTCATGAGTTTGGCGCTTACTACTGCCCTGATCAGTGATTGTCCCTGCATATTACTGATGGTAATCGTATTACCCATCCAGTCGCCATTATTGGTAAGATCGAGTGTAACCTCGGCCGAAGAAGGATTGGGATAAAGCTTTAAAGAAAGCAGTACAGGTTCCGGCTCACCTTCTTCCGGTAAAGGAATTTCGCTGCCGGCAGTTGGTGCATCAAATGCATACGACCTGAGAATAGATGTCCTCGCACCTTCTGCTTCAAACAATGTACGCATTCTTGCTCTTTGCCCATACGTGAAAAGATTGGTACAGCCATCACCGGTAACATCCATATAGTTCATGTACATATCACCATTGGGACCATTGTTACAGGATATGCGGATGCCCGATGGACAACCGGGGGTCATCGTACTTTGCTGCGGGGTATCGTCTACAAAATCATTACCGCAGGCTTCATCGCCCCAGATATGACGGAGGCCCAGCCAATGCCCTGTTTCGTGAACAGCAGTCTTGCCAAATTTGAAGGAACTATATCCAACAACAACACCATCAATAGCCGGGTCGCCGCCGGGAAAACTGGAATATCCCTTTACATAACTGATGTTACATACCCAAAGGTTCAGGTAATTATTGCTGTCCCAGGCATCATCGCCGCCCTGGGCGGTATATTTCATTTTATCATCCGACATCCATTTCGTGACCGATGTATACTTGCGGACGATGCCGTTGGTAGCTCTTTTATGCGGATCGGAAACAGCGAGTTTGAATTGAATTTTGCAATCAGCAGCCAATCCTTTAAAACTGGCGGGAGTATTTACCGTATCGGCATTCAGTTTACGGTAACAGTCATTCATTACTTGCAATTGACTGGCCACCTGCTGATCTGTTACATTTTCGTCGCCGGTATGATAGAGAATATGAACAACAACGGGAATAGTAATAATGGGCATTCCGCCGGTCTCGCCAAATGTTGCTGTTTCTTTAGATAATTGTTTTTGTATAAAAGATTCGATAGCGTCGGTCCTTGTTTTGAGTGAAGGATGAAGAAGCATCTGCTCCTGCTGATAAGTGAAGGAAGCGCATGATTGCTGCGCTGTGCTGCTCGCACAAAACACCGCCATGAATAACCCCAGAAAAAGATAAACCCGCATGTAAAACCAGATTTTCAGGTACGCATGACAATGAAATATCATCATGAGCATTCATGTGGAATTGGAAGAAACCGGTAAAAACAAAGGATTTAAAGAGGGGAATTCACGGATACGATTTCAGGAACTGATATCGGAGATAGTAGTTAGGAATTCAAATATAGAAGATTATATTCGATAATTTTGAAAAAGTTATATCGTAAAATCCCTACCCGACCAGTCTGGTAGACCATATTTAACAACCAACCAAATAGTCCATCCCTTATTTTTGTGGCTATGATTGCTAACAATCAATCAGTTTATCAATGAAAAAAATTCTATATCTCTTTCTTTTAGCCGCCATAGTTTCCTGTACCGATAATGATACTAAAGGCAAAAAAACTGATCCAGGCAGCGATTCCCCGGCCCCAAAACTGATCACCTACTCCATTCTGAACACTTTTCCGCACGATACATCCTCCTATACACAGGGTCTTTTGGTATACAAAGGCGAGCTGTATGAAGGCACCGGGCTCGAGGGCCGCTCGAAATTGATGAAGGTAGACCTGAAGACAGGGAAGGCTTTGCAAAAGATCGACCTGGCCGCCGAGTACTTTGGTGAAGGGGTCACTATCCTGAACGATACGGTTTACCAGCTCACCTGGCGCAACAAGACTGTATTTGTATATACGCTGAAAGATTTTAAAAAGATAAAGGAATTCAGGATCGATACCGAAGGATGGGGCCTGACCACCGACGGAAAGGAACTGATCGCCAGCGATGGCAGCAGTAATTTATATTATTACGATCCCACTACCTTCCGCCTGCAACGCACACAATCTGTCACCGAAGGCGGTTCGCTTTCCTATAACCTGAATGAACTGGAATATATCGATGGATATATTTATGCCAACCAATACCAGCAGCCTTATATTTTCAAGATCGATCCGGGCAGCGGTTCGGTCATCGCAAAGATCGATCTTTCCGATGTATGGAAACGCGTAAAGAATATCGATCCGCTGGTAGATGTCCCCAACGGCATTGCCTACGACCACGACAGCAAAAAGACCTATGTAACAGGTAAACTCTGGCCGGAGTTGTATGAGATTCAATTGAGCAAGTAATTCTAAATTCATAATTATGAATTTAGAATGATGAATGATGAATTACCAAATAAAGAGATTTATTACTCCTTCCTGTAAACCATTTACATCCCTCATTATCTTCACACCTAAAACTTAGCATCTAAAACTTAACACCTATAATGTAGATCACCGAGCTGCATTTCTTCACATCCGTAATGGCTTTGAAGTTGGAGCGAAGACCATTCCAGAAGGCGGCTGGCAGGTTGGTGCTTCCGTTCTTATAGCGGCTGCTGAGCAACGAAATATAAAAGCTATCGTACCACATCGGCTTACAGGCTGTGATCTCCATCCCGTTTTTTTCCATCAATACCTGTATCGACCGGGGAGAGAAATGATACAGGTGGCGGGGCACATCATAAGCTGCCCAGTATTCTTTATAAATAGCGGCATCGAGCGCCGTATAATTCGGTACTGCGATAAACAGTTTACCATTTTCTTTCAGCAGGTTTTTTATCTGGCGGATATATCCATGCAGATCATGCACATGTTCGAGTACATGCCACATGGTGATCGCATCGAAACTTTCAGCGGGTAAATGAAACAGGTCACTGCTTTCCCGCAGGTCAAACTGGTATAATTCTTTGGCAACGGCCCTGGCACTGGCATCGGGTTCAAGGCCGGTTGTTTGCCAGCCGTTCTTTTTCATCTCCTGCAGGAAAAAACCGGTGCCGCTGCCGATATCAAGTAAGTTGCCGGTAGCCTGGCCGGTGGATTTGACGATCATTTTTCTTTTACGCACCAGCGTATTTCTTCTTACAAAATGATACAGCCGGTTGATCAATCCTTTGGATGTATTGCTGTGCGAAATATAATTCTCGGATTTATAATAAGGCCCGATCGTCATTTGATCAGGCACATCCTGTGTAAAACGGAGTGAACAGGCAGCACATGCTACAATAAAAAAAGATTCCCCGCTGACTGTGTAATCCTTTGCCTGTAATGCCTGCTGTATGTCTGCCGATCCGCAACACGGGCAATTGGTATAATGTATGGTGCTCATGCGGGGCAAATGTAGAGAAAAGCTGCTAATGACTGGCTGCTGCGGGTGTGAGTTGTTGCTGGTTGGCAGCCGCCGAAGTGGTAAGCCCTTTTGATGAAAAATAATACCCGATAAAAATAATGGAAAGAATAAGAAGGATCAGTGCCAGCAACCACCACCACGATCTCTTTCCTTCTTCACCGGCATGCAGCAGTTCGCGCATCTGCACCGAAGTCCGGTGATCCTCCCCTACTCTCACGGTATGTTCTGCATGCTCACGCAATACTTTCACCGCAGGTATCGGTGACCCCGATGTATGAATAGCTGATTCGGCTTCAAATTTTGTTTCACCGGATAATCCTTTACTCAATACACCAATCCCCGACCATTGTAATTTATTACCCGTCGAAATCTGGTTGCGGAGATCGTACAGGAAATCGTTGAATCGTCTTACGGCATCACGTTCGCTGGTACCGAGTTTGGCACCCAGCCAACTGAAGAAATTCTTGGTAGGTGTTGAATTATTATGCTCAAAGGAAATAAAATGAGACGGCGGATATACCATCTTCTCCGTAATATCGATATGGGCCGGTTGCTTTTCATATAAAAGCGTACCGACACCAGGCAGGTGAAGCTCTTTGTGGAGGATCAGGTATTGATAAAGTTCTCCGTACATACCGCGCTATTTTTGAGCAAACGAAAATATGATTCCGCCGGCGAAATTAAAGCCATATACCGGATATTGATTCCAGCGCTGGTATTCTTTATTGAAAATATTATTGAACTGCGTCCAGAGATTGATATTCTTCGTGATCCTGAATTCAAGACCGGCATTCAGGTCAAAGGCTCCATCCAGTTTTCCATCATTACCGTCTTTACGAAGATAACGCGGTCCGCTCCAGGCAAACAGATCGCCTTTCAGCCAGAGATCCTTGATGATCTGTAACCGGAGGGCTGTATTGAATTCCAGCGGCAATAAACCCCAAGCTTTCTGTTGTCCCTGTATACCCGTGTATTGATTCAGCGCCAGGCTGGTGATGATGGAGAATTTTTCTTCTACATTATATCCCAGTTCACCGCCGAAGTTCAGCACATTGATACGTTTGGCATTGACCACGCGGAAGGATTTACCATCACCGGCAGCAGAAGTATCATTGATAAATAAAGGCTGGTTATTCAGTTTATTGAAACCTACTTTTACACTATATGTAAAGTGATCTGTCAGCGATCCTTTGAATCCTGCAAACCGTTCTTCGATCCAGGTATTCAGCAATGAGGTCGGTGTCCATAACCAGGGATTCTGCGAAGCCAGGTATTCATAGGTCGTTTTGCGTACATAGCCTGTCCAGCCCACCTGGAAGGTAACACGCTGATCAGTAGTTCCCACCTGTGCCAGTACATTGGGGAACATCTTGAATGTCTTATTATCCCAGGAAGGGCGGATACCAGCCTGCAGGCTGAACCGGTCGCTTTTATATAATACCGATGGAGAAATATACCACATCGTATTATTTACTACTGATGACTTCTTGAGTGAAAGACGGGTCAGATCGAAGGTGACACCCAGTTTCACCGCAAAATCCTGTCCGATCGTTTTCTCCAGCGGCAAATTGACCACTGTATTGCTTTCATTATTCTTCAGGTTATCTGTGAAGATGTCAATCTTTACTTCGGGAGCATAGTTCAATCCAAATTCAGTCTTATTGATATTATGCACCCCTACTCTTGCCGAGATCGTCTGGAAACTCTGCCGGATGGAATCGTTGGGAAAAGAAAGCGTTTCAGGAAGATAGCCATACTTATAGGTCTTATCCTGGTTCATTCCCAGGCTGGCATTCCATTCCATATTCTGTGCGGCTTTATAGAAACCGCTTAGTTTGACCTGTGTATTGCTGAAATCCTGGAAATCACGCTTTCCTTCGGAGGCCACGTGTTTCGCATAAATATTTATACCAGCCGTATTACCATCCCCGAATGAAAATCCTGCCTGCACATACGGGGTACGAAGACTTCCAAAACCTGCTTTGATATAATTACTGTTCTCGAATCTTCCTACCGAATCGATCTGCAAGGCCAGTGGCTTTAATGATCCGGGTTGATACCCGATCATCAGGCTGGGATTGGGAATATCATATTGCAACAACAACTTCGTGGTATCTGCCGAAGGAGGTGTGGCGTTGAAATTGATCTTCGCCGCTTCCCGCAACACAGGCTTGAAAGAGGAAGTGATATCAACTGATTTCTGCCTCGTACTATCCTGCGCGTTACAAATCCCTGCCAGGAAAAGACCTGCTATTGATAAACTAATGCCGGCTATTCGATTTTTCATTCTATCTGTTTAGTCGTGTTTATAGTGAATGGTGAATGATCAATTATGAATGAAGAATGGTGAATAATTATCAATCGTTGGACTGCACATTCATCATTCATCATTCATAATTTATAATCCCTCTACTGCCCTATTTTGCTGCTTTTCGTTTCTTCATTCCCTACCTGTGTCAGTTTCGTCTGTGCCTCACCTTTCAATACAGGATCGATACTATTGTCAACAATGCTCTGGAACGTTGCTTTTGCATTGAAGTAATCCTTTTGTTTGAAATAAATATCTCCCAAAAGAATATAAGCCTTGGTCACCCAGTAATCATACGAACCTGATTTATTGATCACTTCAAAAGCCGCTTTTTCCGCATCGCCCAGTTTGCTTAATGCAAACCAGCAATTGGCTATTTCGTAACGGGCTTCCGCTGCCAGGGCTGCTTTGTTCAATTGTACTACTGATTTGAAATTAGCCAGTGCCAGGTCATATTGCTTGTTGACCTCGTATGATTTGGCGATGGCCATATTCGCAAGTGTTTTATCATCTGAACTGCTTCCTTTTGCTGCGGCCAGTTCTTTGGCATTCTCTACTGCTTCCGTCCATTTCTGCAACTGGTACTGGCTGCGTAATAATCCACGCATTGCTTCCAGTTTATTTTCCTGGCTTGAAGTGATCTGTATCAATTGCGTATAGAAGGTCTCTGCTTTCTGGTAATCTTTTATTTCAAAGAAAGAAATACGTGCGGCTGCAAGAATAGCGCGTTCTGCATATTTATTCGGGGCATGATCGGCTACCGGTTGATAACCCGATAAGGCATTGGCCCAGTCCTTTTTCGTATTATAAATTTCCCCCTTGTAGAAATTAGCATCCATTGCATAGGAACCATTCGGGAATTTTTGCAGGTAATTCGTAAAGGCAGTAAGCGCTGCGGATGTATTACCATTGCTGAATTGTGTTTCCGCTGCTGCATAGGTCAGTGAATCTTCTGCACTGACACTGATCGGGCGACCTGCCTGGCGCATAAAGGCCGAGTATTCATCAGGCTTTGCATCTTCTATATAGATCGCTTTTACATTATCCAGCGCATCGCTTGCTTCCTGCGAATTCGGATATTGAGAAACCAGTGTCTTGTACTGTGTCAATGCCGCAGCATTATTATTCATATTATAATATGCCACGCCTAACTGGAGATAAGCCTGTGGTTTCAGGCTTTCATTACCTGTTGCTTTGATCACATTATTCAGGTAAGGGATCGCTTCACTGTATTTTTCATCGGCCATATAGGTCTTGGCGACTTCCATATTGGCATCTGTTACCAGTGAAGAAGAAGGGAACTTGCGTGTTACATTAGTAAGCGCCGTGATTTTATCCCTTGAGCTTTTGATACCCGCGATCATAGCGCTCTGGAAAGTAGCATAGTCTTCGGATGGCCATGAGAACCTGATCACATTATCATACATGGTCTTGGCCTTTGCATAATTCTTTTCCATGAAATAACAATCCGCCGTACGGATATACGCATCCTGTGTCAATGCGTCGGAAGCGAGACCGGCATTACGGGAAAGCGGTTCAAAAAAAGTAAGCGCAACTGCATAATTCTCTTTGCGGAGATAACAATAGCCAAGATTATAACGGCCATTCAGCGGGTTGGCTTCACCACTGGTGGGTGCGCCTCCGCTCATATAAGCGTTATAATATTTGATCGCATCATCGAGGCGGTTGCTGCGGTAAGCCACTTCAGCTTTCCAGAAACTCAGCAAAGGTAATATGGACCCATTATTCGGATCTTTCAGGGCTTTATCGAGCAATGCTTCTGCATCGGCCAATCTGCCATCATTCACCAGTTCTGTAGCACGGCCATATAAAATACGGGGATATAATCTTTTGGCATTGGGGGTTGGATTGTTCATTTTATCCAGCAGCGAAAGCGCTTCGCGGTAATTATTGGTATTCGTTAATACCGCTACCAGCAGATCTTTTGCTTCTGTATTATAAGTCGAATTAGGATAATCATTCAGGAAGTTGCGCAATCCATTCAAGGCTTCATCCTGGAAACCCAGTTCATAAGAAAGTTTTGCATACTGGAATTTTGATATTTCCTGTTGTTTCCTGTCGCTGCTGTTAGAAGCACAAAAAAGAAAGGCGTTGCGGGCATTGCTTTTCTGGCCTGTTTTCAGGTAGGCGTCACCCAGCATATACATCGCATTCTGGCTGAGCGAATCTTCTTTGCCACTCAACTGCTTGAAACCATCGATGGCTTTTGTCAATTGTTTGGCCTGGTAATAACAATAGGAAAGTTCATACAAATCTTCGCGGCGCACTTTCGGAGAGCGATTCACATAATCTTCGAGATAAGGCAATGCCTTGGTATATTCCTTTCTTTCGAAATAAGCATGACCTACCATTTGTTTCATCTCCAGGTCATAGTATTGTGATTTACCTGTTTTGATCTTGGCTTCTGCATAGCTTAGCGCTTCTTCTTTTCTTCCCTGTATGTAATAGATCTGTGCTATATAATAAGGAACGACTGTCGCATATTGTTTTTCATTTTCAACGATGGAAAAACTCTGCAATGCATCGCTGTACTGGCGGTCACGGAAAGCTATAAATCCATAATAATAATTCGCATCAAGGTAATTGGGATCATCCTTCATGCTGCGGATAGTATTGAACAAAGGTTTTGCCTTCGCAAACTGCTGCATGGTAAAGTAAGAATAGCCCTGGTGAAACTTCATCGAGGCGATCTCTTTATTGCTGAGATTGGCGATATTGGCCTGCTCGTAATGATCGACGGCTTTATGAAAATCCTGGCGGCGGAAATAATATTCGGCCAGGTGATAATTCATCATCTGTACCCGCGCTGTATTCTTCTCCAGGTCGATATAATCGATAGCATCTTCTTCGGCACGGCTTTCATCCTGTTTAAGTGCGCAGGCAATTGTATAATAATTGATCTCCTGTACGATAATGAGGTGATTGGCAATATCAGTCTCGCGGGTATCCTGGCGCAATTCTTTCAACAACGGGTAAGCCAGGCTGTATTGCTCCTTTTGATAATATTCTTTTGCTTCTTTGAATTTTGTTGCGGGATCGGAATAGAATGCTGTTTGCTGGGAATAAACAGCGGTACAAGTTCCGGCCGTGAGAGCCAGTAAAAATAATTTCTTCATGAAGGATGTCCTTTAAACCGTTGATGGATTAAACGTCGCGAATATTCAAATTATTTCAACCATCGCCAAACATCGTTCCAAACAGGTGTGGATAAGTGCGATATCGATGATTGTTTAACATTTTATTGTGGGAAAGCGAAGTACGAAATACAATGTACGGTGTTAGATGTACGATGTACGGCAGTGCAATAATTGAATATATATATATTTCACATTTGAGACAGTCGTACATCGTACATCTAACACCGTACATCTGACTTCCTGCATCTCCCTGCTTTTTCTTATTATTGCATCCACAAAACCACAGGTATTTATGAAAAAACTATTCAGTACCAAATACACCGATAACGGGATCGGGTTTGCCTTACTGGTACTTCGTCTTACAGCAGGCTTGTTGATCATTCCGCATGGCTATCAGAAACTGATGCATTTCGCAGGCATGTCAGCCAAATTTGTTGATCCTTTTCATATCGGCCATACTACTTCCATGGCCCTGTCGATCTTTGCCGAACTGTTTTGCGGTGCATTGATCGTAATGGGTTTGCTCACCAGGTTTGCCTGTATTCCCCTGATCATTAATATGGCTGTCGCCTTATTCATTGCCCACAAAGGGGATATGTTCGGAGTGGGAGAACATGCCGCTTTATTCCTGGGCATTTTTATCACATTGCTGTTTTCCGGTCCCGGTAAAGTAAGTCTCGACAGGTTGATTGGTAAATAATAAATATCACTTCATGTTTTCATCAGAAACCCAGGTACGTGTCCGTTATGCCGAGACCGACCAGATGGGCGTCGTTTATCATGGCCATTACTTCCAGTATTTTGAAGTGGCCCGTGCAGAATCGATCCGGCAATTGGGTCTCACCTATGCCGATATGGAACGCATGGGCGTGATCATGCCGGTCATAGAAGTACAATGCAGGTACCTCCGGCCGGCCCTGTACGACGACCTGCTCACCATCAAAGTGATCCTGAAAGAACTACCGGTACATCATAAGATCGAATTTCACCAGGAAGTCTATAATGATAAAGAAGAATTGCTCGCCGCCGGTAAAGTGATCCTGTATTTCATGGAAAAAACCACCATGAAACGCACCTCTATGCCCGGAGAATTACTATTAAAACTTCAGCCTTATTTTATCTAATTTTGGGCAAATGGAGCATTTTCCGACCTCGTCTTATGAAGCCAGCAACGGAGACCAGCTTCTGCCCGCACAGGCAGCTGTGGTTTACCCGCCCAAGTACCGCAAACAGGAACAACCTGCCAATATCTGGATGCGCTCGATCGTCAGCCTGGCCCTTTACCTGTTATTAGGCTACTATATTTTTCCCAGCTATACTATTCTATTACTTATCACCGTGATCGTAGTGATCCATGAACTGGGTCATTTCGCCGCCATGAAATTTTTCCGGTACAAGGACCTCGGTATTTTTTTTATTCCTTTACTCGGCGCTTATGTATCAGGGTCGAAAAGAGAAGTATCGGAAAAACAATCAGCGATTATCCTGCTCGCCGGTCCTGTTCCCGGGATCATATTCGGTTGTTTTTTTTACCTGCTGGGTATAAAGTATCCCGACCAGATCCTTTTCAATGATTACTATTTAACGTATGAAAATATTGGCCGCTGGTTTATCATACTCAACCTGTTTAACCTCTTGCCTATTTACCCGCTCGATGGCGGACAATTACTGAACCGCGTGTTCCTGGATGAAGAAAGCTGGCTGGGTAAAATATTCGTGTTTGCCTCCGCCGCGTTGATGGTATGGGTAGCCTGGAAACTGCATTTTTATTTATTACTGATCTTTCCGGCTATCATGCTACTGAGGCTGCGGTCGGATAAAAAATTTGATGCTGTAGAAAAAAAGATCGAGGCCGAGAACATCAATATGGATGTATCTTATGAAGATATGCCCGACGAAGATTACTGGAAGGTGCGCAATATTATTATCGAAGATCAATCTTCTTTCCGCGACATCCCATTGGCGCCGCCCTATGAATATCATCCCAAAGAAGAGAAGATGATGACCACCATTCAAAGCCTGCTGCATCGTCATTTGATACAGGACATGTCACTTGCCGGCAAATTATTTATCATATTGATATGGGTGGCCGCTTTTGCTACCCCCTGGCTGATGGATATGAATTTGTCACCATTCCTGAGCAGGTTTGGCTTCTGACAAATCCAAAAAGACCTATGTGTGCCTATATGGTGAAAAACCTACAGGATTGAAATGATCTCAAAAAAATAAGGCGTAGCTTTTACCACATAGGATCATAGATACATAGACGCACATAGAAGATGCATCCGATGGTTACCTGATTTTGATTTTTACTTCAGCACATCCAGCACCTTATACATTTTACTGACAAGCGATGAGGATGCACCTGAATAATTATTGACGAGAAAAGAAAAGATATATTCCTTTCCGTTAGCGGCTTTCTGGTAACCGCAAAATCCTTTCACATCTTTAATGGTCCCGCTTTTCATTTTTGTATTATTGTATTCCGGCAATGCATCATAAAAATACTTGTACCAGGATTGCTTTTTAGCGTACTGTAATATCATCACCTGCGCATGGGTTGTTACCCTGTCCTGTGGTGAAAGACCCGAACCGTCGCATATATTCAATTCATCTTCATCGATACCCTTTTGTTTCCAGAAATCCTTGAGAATAGCGATGCCTGTCTTTGTGCTGCCGAATCCATTTTTTTCATAGGCTAATGTTTTAATAAAAGCTTCCCCGTAAAGGTTAATACTCTTTTTAAGGAACCAATCCATCATGATCGCCAGGGACGGAGAAACAAAAAAGCTAAAGGGCTTATCGTCATATTTCAAGGGGGTCTTATTGGCCTGGAATTCTAGACTGGTCCTGAAATTGCCAGCGATGCTGATACCGGCATCTTCCATAGCATCACGCAGTTCTTTATTAAATTGAATGGCGGGGTAAGGTAGAGATCCTGAAATAGAAAAATTCTGTTCGCCGGCCGGTATAGTACCTCTTACAAACCCGCTGACTGAATAAGGTGTAAGATAAATGTAGCCGTTATCACCACTGCCTTTGGCTCCTGTTGTCAATTCGTTATTCATGGCATATATTTCAATAGCAGGATTTGTTCTTGTCAATGTTACCGGATCACCTTCTTTGGTTCCTGCTTTCAGTATCATATCATATTGATTCTCGTTCCAGTTAAAAGCATAAGCACCGGCCCCATAATAATTGCCGATATCCTGCCATATCCAGCCATCAGGAACGCTGTTGGTCTCGAAGGCGGTTTCATCAATAATAATATCGCCTGTGATATGCCGGATATGGTGCTTTTGCATCATCCCTGTAAATGCCTTGAGCAGATCGGTTCTTTTTCCATGATCGCTTCTATCAGAGCCGAATGAAGGATCGCCGGTACCTTTAATGATAAAATTTCCATGCAGGGTATCACTCTTAATCACCCCATCCATATATAACCATGTCTTATAACCATATCCTTCCTGCAATAATTCAAAGGCGGTAACCGCAGTAATGATCTTTTGCGTGGAAGCAGGAGCCAGTCCCACCTGTGAATTTTTATCAAATACTACCTGGCCGGTAGCAGCATCGGTAACGTATAAAGATGCGATTGCATGTTTCAACTGGGGATCGGCGGAAAACTGCTGCCAGGCCTTTTGCAGGTTCTGTGCAACTGTTTGCGCTGACAATTGATAAAAAGCCGGGAAAAACAACGCTATAAAAAGTATTTTTCTCATCGTTGAAATAATTACTGTTCCTTCTGAAATAAGTATTTTTATAATATGGATAATGAAGTTAAAGAACCGGCTCCGAAGTATAATTATATTTCACCGGAAGAATACCTGGAAATGGAACTGGCAGCAGAAGAAAAGCATGAATATTATGATGGACTTATTTATGCGATGGCAGGAGCCAGTATAAACCATAACCGCATTGCTATGAACCTGTACATTAATGCAGGGCCTTTAGTGAAAGCAAAAGGTTGTGAAATATTCCCCTCCGATCAACGGATGACCACCCCTTCACATGATTCGTATATGTACCCGGATGCTACGATCGTCTGCGGGAAACCCCAGGTGCAGGATAAAAGATCCGATACGCTGTTAAATCCCGTTGTCATCATTGAAATTCTCTCCCTCTCCACCCGGAGTATCGATAAACAACGGAAGTTTTTCTTTTATAAAGAAATACCTTCGCTGAAGGAATACATCATGATCGATTCACAAAAAAGACAGCTCATTATTTCAAGAAGGCAGCCGGATAATACCTGGCAACTGGAGGATATCCGTGAAGCTCATGCAGAATTACATATCCATAGCATCGATACCCGGTTGCAGATTGAATTGCTCTATGACGGCACCGGACTTTAATTATTATTATGTCGGCAACTATTTATGCATCCATTATCACCATCGGTGATGAACTCCTGATCGGCCAGACGATCGATACCAACAGCGCTTTTATTGCACAGGAATTAAACAAGATCGGCGTATGGGTACGCCGTCGCGTGGCCGTCGGCGATATATACGATGATATCTGGCAGGCGCTGGATGAAGAAAGAAAGCAATCACAGATCATTATCATCACCGGTGGCCTGGGACCTACCGCCGACGATATTACCAAACCGCTTCTCTGCAGGTATTTTGGCGGCAAACTGGTGATCAACGAAGATGTATTGAAACATGTAAAATATTTATTTGAGATCGTTTTCCGCCGCACCGGCCCCCTGCTCGAAGTCAACCGCAAACAGGCCGAGGTGCCGGATGTTGCAACGGTACTGCATAACGCAAGAGGTACAGCACCGGGTATGTGGTTTGATACGAACCCGGACACTGATAAAAAAGTATTCATCTCTCTGCCCGGCGTACCACATGAAATGAAAGGATTGATGACCGATGAAGTGATCCCGCGTTTATTGCAGCATTTCACGATGCACTTTATCTTTCACCGCACGATCTTTACTTCCGGCCAGGGAGAATCCATGCTGGCTGAATCAATAAACGAATTTGAAAACGCGTTACCACCACATATTAAACTGGCTTACCTGCCGGGTTATGGCATGGTCAAACTCCGCCTGACCAGCCGCGGTACCGATAAAGAACAACTCGAAAAAGAACTGACCGACAAGATTGAAGAATTGAAGGGCCTGGTAAAAGAATATATGGTCGCCGATAAAGATGAGCCCATGACCGTAGTGATCGGTGATATCCTGCAATCACGGAATCAAACCATGGGCACAGCAGAAAGTTGTACCGGTGGTTATATCGCACACCTCATTACTTCACATGCCGGATCATCCGGGTATTACAAAGGCAGTGTGGTGAGTTATGATAACCAGGTGAAACAGGATCTGCTGGCTGTACAGGAAACTATTTTGCAAACCAATGGTGCGGTGAGCGAAGAAACCGTGATCGAAATGGCCAAAGGAGCAATAAAAGCATTAAAGGTGGATTATGCGATTGCCACTTCAGGTATTATGGGACCAGGTGGTGGCAGCGAACAAAAACCGGTTGGAACGGTATGGATCGCGGCAGCAGGAAAGAATAATGTTGTTACCAAACAGCTTCATCTGCGGTTTGACCGGGAAAGAAATATTCATCAAACTGCACACCTGGCACTGGATTTTTTAAGAAAATTTATTCTGACTAACAGTTGATAGTTTGATTACTTTCAAATCATTACCTTTGACACAAATCGGTTCATTTACCAAAAGAAAAATCTATGGCTGTTGTTGATCTGGTCATGCCAAAGCTGGGTGAAAGCATAATGGAGGCAACACTCCTCAAATGGTTCAAGCAACCCGGCGATCCTGTAAAAATGGAT
>CAMLGR010000092.1 GCA_946479615.1 uncultured Bacteroidota bacterium
AAGACTGTACTACAATTGAAGAATAGAACACGGATGACGCAGATGGATGGATATAATATGGATAATTCAGATTGAATCCATCCTGTCCGTTCCATCTGTGTTCCATTGACATTGCAAGATAAAGACTGTACTACAATTGAAGAATAGAACACGGATAAGACGATAGGACGGATTTATAATGCTCTCTGATTTAATCGTTGGCTAACTCTGGAATAATATCTCGTCAACCCAAAATCCATTTTCATCCGTGCATCCAATTCTATCCGTGTTCTATTCCGGCTACTCTTATACACTTCCCACCCTATAACTTTATTTAACCACAAAACTCTTCTTAATCAATGATTCACCAGTTTCATCGACGGAATAGCGTTGCTCTCAATGATCTTTGCCGTTTGGCGTGGCAGGAGCACAAAGGCCAGGGGCCTCCGGCGCCCATAATGAACACAGGCAGTCAGGAAGGAACGTGGTTTAATTAATCTGCTACACTTTTCTTTTCAATCATTCCATGAATCCTGACTACTTCCATTAATGCAGCCGAACCATACCAGGGATGCAGTTCCATTTCCAGTATGCCTGCCTGGATAGCAGGATCTGTTTCTGTCAATCGTTTTGCTTCTTCGATAGTCGCCACATCAAATATAAAAATGCCACGGATGCTTCCCCTGTCCATGAAGGGGCCAGCGATCACGAGTTTGCCTTCTGCCGCCAGTTTTGTAATATTCTTCAAATGTGCCATCTGCACTTCCTGTCGTTTTACCGAATCGGTAATAGTTGTCTTACCCGATTTTAAAAATGCCATCACATATTTTTTCATGCCATATTGATCGGCGCCTAATTTTTTGGCCAGTACTGAATCATACGTCTGGCCAAACGATGCCAACCCCACAAAAAATGATACCAGCAGCAAGATGATCTTTTTCATGATTTTTTAGTTTTGATTTGCAGGACACAGGCAAATGTAGTGGGTTTCTTCATTGGCGCGCTACCATTCATCCTGGCTACACCGGTCATTCGTTTTACCTGCCGGTTCCTGCTGTTTGCCGCCCCCAGTTGTTAACTGGTCGTAAAGAACTGTTCCTGTTAATGCCAAAATAAATATCTTAGTGATACAGGCGAATGATTTGCCAGCTGCCGGACTAATCAACCAATTATAAATGGACAACGAAACCAACGTATCTGTTTTACAGGTAGAAGAGCTGAATATTTCCTACGGCTCTTTCCAGGCTGTAAAGAATGTTTCCTTTGATGTAAAAGCGGGAGAAATATTTGGATTGCTGGGCCCTAATGGTGCCGGCAAGACCAGTTCACTCAGCGCCATTGAAGGCTTGCTTAAACCTCAATCCGGGAATATTACCGTAGCAGGATTCAGTATCAGGGATAAACCGCTGTATGTACGTGCCAATATCGGTGTGCAATTACAGGCGACAAGTTTTCAACCCGAATTATCAGTCGAAGAAATATTGAGATTGTACGCCGGTGTGCATGGAGTAGAGATGCCCGCCGAAAAGCTGAAATCGATACTGGCCAATATTAAGCTCGGTGATGCTGGTAAGAAAAAATTCGGACAGTTATCCGGCGGGCAACAGCAACGGGTATCGCTGGTGATCGCACTGATACATGATCCCCGGCTGATATTGCTCGATGAGCCAACTACAGGACTTGATCCGCAATCACGCCGTCAGTTATGGGAACGGATAGAAGCGCTGCGCGAAAAAAATCATGGCATCCTGCTCACCACTCATTCCATGGAAGAAGCCGAAGCGGTATGCGATCGCATCGCTATCATCGATCATGGAAAGATCATCGCTATCAATACCCCGCAGGGACTGATCGATAAACACCGGAACGATCCGGAAGTCATCAGCGCTTCACGGAAAGGAAAGATCACCCTGGAAGATGTATTTATCGGTCTTACCGGGAAGGCTATCCGTTCATAATCAAAACGACAATCATGCAAACGACGATACCATCTACATCATCTGTACTTTCTTCTTTATTGCGCGCCGACTTTACCACGCAATGGCGCAACCGTAAATCAGTCATACTGGTCGTACTTGTGCCTACTATCATCCTGATCTCCTGGAAAGGATTGGTGGATAAGCTCGGCGGCACATTTGTACTTTCCAATTGTATCACGATCGGTCTGAATGCGATCGGTTTAATGGGGTATACCAATTCCATAGCGCGCGACCGTGACAAAGGTGTGTTCCAGCGCCTGCGGGTGACACCTGTACCATCCTGGTCGATCATGGTAAGCCGTCTTATTGTTCAGCTGGCCATGATACTCATCGTGACACTCGCCATTTTCATCGTCGGTAATTCCTATGATAAAATCACACTTACACCCGCCGGTTATATTGTAGGCTTGCTGGCTGCATTTGTTGGCGGTGCTGTTTACCTTGCATTAGGACAGGTGATCGTGGGATTGATCAAAAACCCCGAGACAGTGAATGCGGTTACGCGCCTCGTTTATTTTATATTCATCATGGTCGGAATGTTCGGTGAATTAGGTATGCTCGGACATGAACTGGGAGAAGTGGTGAAATGGTCGCCCTATGGCGCTGTCAAAAGATTATTGGAATCGAGTATGCGTCCACATACCTGGAGCCAGGAGACAACTTTATTCCTGTTGGCGACAATCGGATATACAGTTGTGTTTACCGTGCTCGGGATTAAGTGGTTTAAGTGGAATACGAAATAGGGGGAGGATTCAGAGTTCAGAGTTATGAATTTAGAATTATGAATGGGTTAACTGGGATAGTTAACTCGGGCTGCTTTTTTTGTTCCTGGAATTCATTGAGTTCATTCATAATTCTTAATTCATAATTCCGAGCTTATCTCATTCCGAAGTTCACTCCGATTCCCGCATAACTATCATAAAAATAGCTCTCCCTTGTTTTTTGATTGGATAAAACATTTCTTCCGTTGGCAAATACACTAATGGTTTGAAAGAATGAATTTTCTTTCACGGGGATAGCATAGGCTAAAGAAACATAATTCAGTGCCAGCTCTGTTTCCTTTTTGGAAGAGACATTGTTGAAATGATTAACCTCCTGTCTTCCTGAACCAATCACGCCATTCAATTGGGCCGAAAGACGGTTAAAGCGGAAGGAATGCTGCATTCCTGCCTGCATTTTGTAGGATGTTGTAGTGAGCATATAACCAGTCATACCGTATACCTCGTATTTCGTATCCGGCAATACTAAATTCAGCCGTACGTTCCAGCCAAATCTTGATTGATCTATTACGTTGGCAGCTGCATAAAAAGCCAGGTCCTTCCGGAAAATATGTCCCGGCATGAATACATAAAAAGGAGGATTGTATTGAAGTATGAACATGAAATTAAAATCAGAAGTCAGTTTACTGTAAGCTATTCCTGCTTGTATGCGATGCTGTAAAAAAGATGAATTGACCTGGAGAGAAACTAGTTTATCATTCAGTGCTTCGTAGTTAAGAGTGGGGAAACCAAGGTATAAATTGAATTGCCCGGCCGGAGCAAAGGATTCCAGCCTGCCCGGTGGATTTATCCAGTACTCCGATCCAAAATCATGGTTCATATCTCCGTAATCAGCTGAAATCTCCAGCTTGTCCAGTACATCACCTGCATGAAGAAGATTTTTAAGATTCAATGAAAGTCCTGCATAGGTATTCCTGTTGGAAGCCTTCGTGGCAAACTTCCTGATCTTGCTGATATAAGTACTATACCCTGCATACCCGGAAATAAAATCATTATAATTAAAATCGATCGCGGGGTTAATGCTGCTGTTTTTCGGATAAAATAGCATGGAATAACCACTGCTTGAAAATATACCACCCGAATTGTTGATCTGGTCAACCCTTCTGTACTTTGTTCTCTCGTGCAAATAGGTGTAGGTAACACTTGCCCGCAATTTGAACTTATGTTCAGCAAAGAACTGGTAAGACAGGCGATCGCGTAAAAGATATTTATCTGTTCTTGCATTCGCATCTGTAGTTGCAGTCCTGTTAGATGGATCGCCGGGTGAAATCCGGGTAATGGCAAGCAGCTCTTTATCATATATATTTCGTGCACCGGAATATTCTAAGGAAATGCTATTCTGCAAATGACTAACAGGCTTCCAGTTGACAAACAGGCTGGCATGATAATCATCCAGGTTATTTTTAGTCCCGATTACCGGTTCAGTATAGTAACCACTATAATGAGCGGACAGGCTCGAATCTTCGGTGGTGCGTCCATGAAAATAATTGCCGGTAATGCCTGCTTCTACCTTATCGGAAAACCGGTAAGTGAGATTCAGAAAGGCTTTCAGGTTGGTCACCTTACTGCTGGCTTTTCCCTGCAGCGTATCGTTATTGTTGGCTGTGTAATAGTAGGTATTATGTTCCGATGATCCGGGTGAATATATTCCCTGCCATTCTGCAGAAGTATACAAGTGAAGCTTTCCGGTACCTGCCGATATAGAAACGTGTGTGCTATGCGACTGGCCGGTGCTATTATTCTTTTGCAGGTTTTGAGAAAGCAGGTATTGATTAGTGACAGGAGGAAAAAGACTATTGGCTGTCCATGACATTCCATAACGCGAATCAACATGAATAATGGGTTTGCCATGATATCCCTGTTTGGTATTGATCCTGAAAACGCCGGCCTTGATAAAAGGGTATTGCTCACCTTCCAGCCGTGTACGGTCGAAACTCACCTCTTCAATATCATAGAGGCTGATCGAATTGGGATCCAGTAAAATATTTCCATTCACTAAAAAAAGATAATTGTTCGGGTTGGGGTCGAGCGAAAATACCCAGGGGAATAAACCATTCACGGCTTTCAGGAAATTATCGGTAGGATAGCGCCTGATCTCTTCTCCTTTAATGACGAGAAGCGGTGCATTAAGTTGGGTAATGCTTTTGGGAAAAGAAAGACTGTCCTGTGCAACAAGGCGGGAAACTGTCAATAACAAGGCAAGGAGAAGAACTGTCTTTTGTCTCATAAGAATAGCAGGTTTACTGGTCCGGCAACGAATGTAGATATAATTTCAACCAGGAAGCAGCAGCAGGCATCTTAAAATTTTGTTTATTTCACCGGCTTACTCATGCAACCCTTTTACGACCGGATCTATCAGACACTAAACCATCATTCCCATAGTGAGAACCGCCACTGCCATACTGCTTTTATTCGCCTTTACGGTAGCGCAATACGACAGGTATATAAGTTTTATAGAATGTAAAGTGATCAATTACAGCAGTGCAGCAGGACCGGTATGCGATTGTGAAAAATTATTGCAGAGAACCAGCGCTGCCGGTAACCTGCCGGCACTTCCCGCAGGACATACACATAACCATACTGACCAACTATATGACTACTCCGTTGCACCGGCAGGCCCGGCAGGTTATTCTCCCGGAGATAAAAATGATTTTCATATAGTGACACCCGGGCTGGCGACAGGAGTTTATGCCAGTATCGAACATCCTCCTTCCCTGAATTGACGGATATTTTTTATAGATTGGTATATCATTTCGGTATACCTGTTATTTTATTTTATCAACTCAATCAATTACTATTATGAAGTATATATCATTGATGGCAAGTTTGCTTGCCATAACTTTTATTTCTTTCGGGCAACATCCATCCCCCGTTTTATATGGACCTATTATAAAAGCTGATCTCGAAGCGGCTCCTTACAACCAATGGTTCAGTACAGGGTATGATAACTATCAGCCCAATGCTGATGTGGTGAGCAGTTTAAAGAAAACAAATACAAAAGATATTACCGTGCAGATATTCATGGGGACCTGGTGCGGTGATAGCCGCCGGGAAGTGCCGCACTTTTTAAAACTGACTAATGAAATAGGATGGAATGATAATAAAATAAAGATCATTGCTGTTGGCGGCAGCGATTCTTTATATAAGCAAAGTCCTGGTGCGGAAGAAGCGGGTAAAGGAATATACCGGGTGCCCAGTATCATCATTTATAAAAACGGGATAGAGATCAACCGCATTACCGAATTTCCGGTAAACTCATTGGAAAAAGATCTGCAGGCAATTATCGCCGGGAAAGAATATGTTCCTAATTACAAAAGTTTAGTCATCATCAACCGCTGGATCGTGGATGGTACATTAACTGACAAAAACACGGCCACCCGCGGATTGGCCATGCAGGTAAAAACACTAACGGGAGGTGAAAATGAATTGAACAGCCTTGGTTACCTGTTATTAAAACAAAGCAAAAAAGAAGAGGCCCTGCGGATCTTCCAGGTCAATAGCATTCTTTATCCTGAATCGGCGAATGTCATTTCCAGTCTGGGGGAAGGGTATTTAAGAACGGGTGATAACCGGAATGCCGTATTGTATCTCGAAAGGGCGCTGGCATTGAATAAGGAACCAGGGGTGCTGAAAGAGATACTGGGAATGCTGTATGAGGCAAAGGGGGTGAAGGAGTAAAAACCCGGGCAAATCCTCAGTAAAACCTGGCCCGGGGCTCAGGAGGTGACACCTCGAGTCGGACGACCCGGGGCCAAAACGGGTAGCTCTTCCCTCGCTCATTTTCATTACCTTTGCCCACCTGAAAAATCCGCCTGCTCTGGCGGGTAAAAGAGGACATCGTACATGAAGAATATCCGCAATTTTTGCATCATCGCTCACATTGATCATGGTAAATCCACCCTGGCTGACAGGCTGTTACAAAGTACCGGTACTATCAGCGACCGGGATATGATGGACCAGGTACTGGATGATATGGACCTGGAACGGGAAAAAGGCATTACCATCAAAAGCCATGCGATCCAGATCAATTATAAACATACCGACGGACAACAATACATCCTGAACCTGATCGATACACCCGGTCACGTCGATTTCAGCTATGAAGTGAGCCGTGCACTGGCTGCCTGCGAAGGCTGCCTGTTGCTGGTAGATGCTTCACAGGGTATCCAGGCGCAAACGATCTCCAACTTATACCTCGCAATTGACAACGATCTCGAGATCATCCCGGTGATCAATAAGATCGATATGGAAGGTGCCATGGTGGAAGAAGTGCAGGACCAGATCATCGAACTGATTGGTTGTAAGAAAGAAGAGATACTATTGGCCAGTGCGCGTACGGGTGTGGGTGTGGAAGCGATACTCGATGCCATCGTCAACCGCATACCGGCTCCCAAAGGAAAACCGGATGCTCCTTTACAGGCATTGATCTTCGACAGCGTATTCAATAGCTTTCGCGGTATCATCGTTTACTACCGGATTGTAAATGGCTCGATCAAAAAAGGAGATAAGGTAAAATTTGTTTCTACCGGCCAGGAATACGAAGCCGATGAAGTAGGTATATTGAAATTGAAAATGACGCCAAAGGATAAAGTGACCTGTGGCGATGTGGGCTATATTATTACCGGTATCAAGAATGCGAAAGAAGTAAAAGTGGGTGATACCATTACTACTTCTATCAATCCTACACAGGAAGTGATCAAAGGTTTCCAGGAAGTAAAGCCGATGGTATTCGCCGGTATCTTCCCTGTCAATACCGAAGACTTTGAAGAATTGCGCGAGTGCATGGATAAACTGCAATTGAATGATGCTTCGCTCACTTATGAACTGGAAACATCACAGGCGCTTGGCTTTGGTTTCCGTTGCGGGTTCCTGGGATTGCTGCACATGGAAATTATACAGGAGCGGCTGGAACGGGAGTTCAATCAAACGGTGATCACGACGGTTCCCAACGTTAGTTTTATCGGGTATACAACCAAAAATGAAACGATCATTGTCAACAACCCGACAGAGTTTCCCGACCCGGTAAAGACCGATCATATCGATGAGCCATTTATCAAGGCGCAGATCATTACCAAGCCTGAATATATCGGTAATATCATGACCCTTTGTTTGGGTAAACGCGGGATACTGATGAATCAAAGCTACCTCACTACTACCCGGGTAGAACTGTTATTTGAAATGCCATTGACAGAGATCGTATTTGATTTTTATGATAAATTAAAAAGCCAGACAAGGGGATATGCTTCTTTCGATTATCATCCGATCGGTTACCGTGAAGCAGATATTGTGAAAATGGATATCCTGCTGAATAACGATAAGGTGGATGCGTTGAGTGCATTGATCCATCGGAGCAGGGCGCAGGAATTCGGGAGAAAGTTATGTGAGAAACTGAAAGAATTATTACCAAGACAGCAATTCCAGATCGCGATACAGGCGGCTATTGGCGCCAAAGTCATTGCGCGGGAAAACATCTCTGCGATGCGGAAGGATGTAACGGCTAAATGTTATGGTGGTGATATCAGCCGGAAACGCAAGCTCCTGGAAAAACAGAAAGAAGGTAAGAAACGGATGAGACAGATAGGCAATGTGGAAGTACCACAGGAAGCCTTCCTGGCCGTGTTGAAGCTGGATGATTGAGAAAGATCATGATTAAATTATAAATGAAAGCACCCAAACGGGTGCTTTTTTTATAGTAATCCCTATGTGTGTATTCCTATGTCTCTATGTGCCTATGCGGTAAGAATACGCCAGTCAGCTTGAACCACATAGGCATATAGGAACATAGGATTCACATAGAATTTTTAGTAATAGTGTAACTATTGCCAGAGGAAAACAGTCTTATGAAATATGAAGACAGCGTTGACAATATGTTTTTTATGGCTGATAGCCGTTTTGATCGCAGGAGCATGGACCTGAATCACTGATCGCCTTTTGCAGGTGTTCCCGGTATTGGGGTTTCTTCTTTCTCTTTATTCTTCTCCGATTTTTCCTGTAATTTCTTTTCGTCGCGGTTGCCTTTTGAATCGAGGATCGGATCGCCCATCGGGGGTTTGCCCAGATAGGGATCGACCCCTTTCATATCAACTTTATAATCGAATGCTTTATCCTGGTGCACCCATTTCCCGTTCTCCCATTTATAGGCTTCATTGTCGCCATCCGGTACATAGGTCCATTTATTTTCGGGTTCATCCGATTCGGATATTAAATGATCGACAAGGATCAGGCCCAGGTCATCGATATAATTGACCAGTACACGCGTATCTTTTTTAAATTCAAGACTGATGCGGTATTTGGATTTCTGTGGCGGATCATCTTTCTGAAACGTAAAGAAAGGGCCTCCAAAAACAGGTTCATTCTTTTCATTGAAATACATCACTTCGATCCATTTCTTACTGCTCTGCGCACTGTAACTATCGAAGCCAAACAGGGTATAATAATTTTTGCCGTTGTATTGTGTTTTGATAATATTATAATACATCGCCCCGATCCAATTGCCTTTTGTTCTTACTGAATCGTCGGCACCGGTGGTAAATTCGGAATAATCCCGGAGCGGTATCAGTTTCAGCGAGCCATCTTTGGTTCGTAGCTGGATGGCTCCTTTCTGCCGGGAATAATAATCATTGAACTGAACATTCCAGGTAAAAATGCGGAAGGTGGAATCCGGTGCATAGAGTTTGGAAATTCCTTTGACCGAATCGAAAGGATAATAGAAAGAGTTTCTGATCTGCAATGCCCTGACGAGTACACGGGTGAAAATGCTGTCGGAGATCATACGGTCTGCTGTTGTACTGTCGATGACCAGGTCGCGGGCAAAGTTTAACAGGGTATCTTCTTTATTGATCAGTTTTCTTTTATCGCCTCCAGTGATCAATTGGGACCTGCCTGTCTGTGCAAGACAACAGGTAAGGGCAAGGATCAATGTTATTTTTAAAAAAGATGGTTTCACCGGGATCGATTTAGTTGATACTGCAAAAGTACCCCGTATTCAGAGCGGGGCAATCCCTTAACGTCAAAATATTGGTAAAATTTTGCAGGGTATTATAAAGCTTTGGCAAAATCAGCCAACTGATCATAACAAAGATCAATATCAGGATGGGGGAGACTGACACCGGGGATCGTCGTTTTAACAAAAACGGTGTACATACCGGCATTCCGGCCAAACTGCATATCGCTGAAGTTATTGCCAACCATAATGGAGTGGGACAGGTCGATACCGGGAAAATCGTGCAGGGCCCTTACCGCCATACCGGGATTGGGTTTTCTATCCGGGTGATTGTTATGAATGGAAGTGCAATAGTAAATACTATCGATCCGGCCACCGGCCTTTATCACAGCTTCAGTTAATTTATCATGAATGCCGGCCAGGTCCTGTTCTGTCATCAGGTTGCGGCCCACGCCGCGCTGGTTGGTAATAATGATGATGTAGTTGAATTTTTCAGCCAGCTTTTTAAAAGCGGCAGGAAGGCCTTTTGCGAAATGAAATTCGCCTGCGTTAAAGATGTAACTGCCCATTTTATCTTCATTGATCACGCCATCGCGATCAAGAAACAAGGTCCAGGTTTTATCAATACGGGAAAGGTCAAGTGCAGGATGGTATAAATCCTGCTGTGCTTTTTCGAAATCTCCGGGAATACCAATATCGATAAAATAAGTATCCTGCGGCAAACCGCTTAATTGGCCGGCGCTTACCTGCTTTTCCAGGAAATCTTTTTCAAAGGAAAATATGCGTGGAAAGGAATGAGCTATGAATCGTTCTTTATTGATAATATATAATCCGCCATTGATAAGGCCCTCGCTATAGAATTGCTTTTCGCGGAAACTGGTAATGATATTTTTAGTATCGATCTCTACGACACCATAGCGATCGAATTCTTTCATGGGCTTCAATGCCAGTGTACAAGCTGATTTATTTTTTTGATGGATCGATAACACGGTAGCCAGATCAGCTTTAAATAATGTATCGCCATTAGTCACAATCACATCCACACTGCTTGCTTTCTCCATCGCGAGACGGATAGCGCCGCCGGTGCCCAATGGTTCTTCTTCGATCACACATTCGTATTGGAGGCGGGAGAAATGATCGGCGAGATAAATTTCAATGATCTCGTGTTTATACCCAAGCGAAAAGATAAAACGTTCAACCCCCTGCAATCTCAGGTTATTGATCACATAAAAAAGAAAGGGCCGTCCAGCTACCGGTGCCATACATTTGGGAAGATCGGGAACAGCATCGCGGAGACGGGTGCCAAGACCACCTGCGAGAATGATAGCCTGCATTGGTGCCTGCATTTGAGTTGCGCTGTTTTCTGTCATGGATTCTTTATCTATAGAACTTCTTCTCTTGATTCAGGGAAATATTTTCTCTTCCACCAATTGACAAACGATATGCCCGATAAGTATATGACTTTCCTGTATGCGTGGAGTATCGGTTGAAGGGATATTGATCAAATGATCGCTGAGTGATTTCATCTGTCCGCCGGTAGCGCCGGTAAAGCCGATCGTGATTATCTTTTTGGCCCTGGCGGTCTCCAATGCATTGATGATGTTTTTTGAATTACCGGAAGTAGATAATCCTAAAAGAATATCACCTGCCAGCCCGATGCCTTCGATCAGCCGGGCATAGATATCATCGAAACTATAATCATTGCCTACTGCGGTGAGATAAGATGTATTGCAATGCAATGCCTCGGCGGGTAATGCTTTCCGGTTGATATAGAAACGGCCGGAAAATTCTGCGGCGAGATGCTGTGCATCGGCAGCACTGCCTCCGTTACCACAGAAATAAACCCTGTTCCCGTTCTTGAAAGCCGTAACGATTACACTGACGATCGTATCGATCGTTTTCAATAAGGTTTCATCCTGCAATACTTTTTGCTTGGTATCTATGGATGATTGAATGATGTCTTTGATCTGGCTCATAAGGGGTAAAGTAAAGAATCAAAATTCAAAAGTAAAAATTCAAACCGGCGTCAGATGGTCCATGTTTTCAATCCGTGCTCCACAAATTGGTAGCGCCGGTATTCGCCACCGAATTTTTCCAGGCTTTTGATAACTGCATACTTGGTATTGGCCGGGCAGTAAAAGATCATAAAACCACCGCCACCAGCCCCGGAGATCTTGCCGCCGGTAGCACCTGCTTTGACAGCGGCATCATAGATATCTTCCATAAAAGAATTGCTGATGCCTTCCGCCATCAATCTTTTTTGTTTGAAGCCGATATTTAATATGTCACCGATATCATTCAGTTTACCTTTTAACAATGCTTCTTTCATCAGGCGCGCCTGATCCTTCAACTGGTGCATGGCATCGATCGAACTATCTTTTTTATCTACAACATTCCGGCTTTGTTTTTTAATGATCTCGGCCGATTCGCGGCTGGTAGAGGTATAGTATAATAAAAGATTATTTTCCAGTTCGAATAGGTATTCCTGCCGGATACGCAATGGGTTCACAATTACCTTATCATCTTTATCAAATTCCATAAAGTTCACACCACCGAATGTAGCCGCATACTGGTCCTGACGGCCACCGGCTAATTTGATATCCTGTCTCTCGATCACATAGGCATAATGCGCCATATCGTATTCTCCAAAGGGTAGGCGTAACCATTCAGCAAATGCGCCGATGATGGCTACTACGAGCGTGGACGAAGTACCAAGACCTGAACCCGCCGGTGCATCAACAAAAGTGGAAAGACGGAATCCTTGTTTGATGCCATAATCTTTCTGTATACGATTGTAAATTCCTTTCAGGAGATCGAGTGTGCCGGTCAATGGCAATTCATCGTTCCAGTCAAATTCTTCCTGTTCGCCACGGTCGATCGTCTGCAGGATGATCTTTTTTTCTTCGAGAGGTTCGATCGTGGCATGGGCATACAAAGAGATCGTCGCATTCAGGATAGCGCCTCCGAAAAGATCGCAGTAAGGGCTGACATCGGTGCCGCCACCGGCGAGACCGATTCGTAAAGGAGCTTTACTTCTGTATATCATTCGCTAACTGAGTGATTGTATTGACCATATTGGCCCAACTGTATTTTTGTTTCTCTGCGCGAAGATGAGGAATAAAATAATTCTCTCCTAATTGATAGAAGGAAAGGATGCCTTCCGCAATAGCAGCCGGCTCCGGTTCTACTACCAATCCTACTTTTTTATCAGGGACCAGGGTGGGAAGTCCGCCTACATTGGTAACGACCATCGGTTTCTCAAAGTGATAGGCAAGGGGAGTAACACCGCTTTGCGTGGCATTGCGGTAAGGTTGTATCACAGCATCGGCGGCACACAGGTAATTCCTTACTTCGCTGTCGGGAATAAAATCGGTTCTTAATATCAATTGATCTCTTATACCGGATCGCTCGATCTGTTCGTGGTAGGCTTTGGCATCTTCATAAAATTCGCCGGCAACGAGTAACCGGATGCCGCTGTTTTTTATTCTTTCATCCGTCATGGCTTCGAATAAAATATCCAGTCCTTTGTATTTCCTGATAAAACCAAAGAACAGGATGATCTTTCCTGCTGCGGGAATCCCCAGGTTTTTACGGGCTTCTGTTTTGGAAATGATAGCGCCAAAATTATCATACAAGGGATGTGAGACGAGTATTGCTGGTTTATCGGGTTGAAATAAACGCAGGTCAGTCATCACCTTATCGCTCATCGTGATAAAAGCATCGCAGCTTTTCAAAAAATACCTGGTGAAGGAGCTGTCACCTGGTCTTTTTTCATGGGGAATTACATTATCGGCGATGCAAATGATCTTTGTATGTTTATTTTTCTTTACTCTTCTCAGGATAGTGCCTAAAGCAGGTCCCATAAACGGCAGCCAGAAACGAACGACAAGTATATCGGGCCGTTCTTTTTTAAGACGGTTGCCTACTTTTATCCAGTTAAGCGGGTTGACGGAATTGATGACGGTATGAATTGTTGTATTGGCTGGTGCGGGTTCGCTGCTGTATTGTGTGGTACCGGGAAATAAGAACGATGGATATTGTAAGGAAAAGGAATAGATATGGCAATCATTCCCGTTATCAGTAAATTCTTTAGCCAGCCGTTGATTGAAGGTCGCCAATCCTCCGCGTAGCGGGTGAGCCGGGCCAATGATTACTACTTTTGACATTTGGTAAAAATAAGAATTATATCTCTGCGTACCTCTGTGTCTTCTCTGTGGCCCTCCGTGGTATATGCCCTGTAAGAGAGATGCTATTCATAAGTTCTGAATACTATGATCTGATATCTAACTACCGGAGTTATACGCAGGGGCCACAGAGAAGACACAGAGGTACGCAGAGTTAAAGACCTTCTGTGCTTTCGATGAGATAGGAATTTCTTCCGGCGGCATTACGGGAAACCAGTTCGCCGATAAATCCTGCCAGGAATAATTGCATACCGATGATGATGGCCGTCATCGCCATATAAAACCCGGGGTTATTGGTCAGGGGATAATTAAAAATGATCTTGGTGATGATCAGATACACCGAAAAACCAAGCCCGATCAGGAAAAAGATCGTACCCCATAATCCAAAGAAATGCATCGGGCGCTTTCCAAATTTACCCATGAAGAAGATCGTCAGCAAATCGAGAAATCCATTGATGAAACGTCTCCATCCGAATTTGCTTACACCATATTTACGCGCACGATGTTCTACTACCTTTTCACCGATTTTCCTGAAGCCCGCCCATTTGGCGAGTACCGGCACATAGCGGTGCATCTCACCATACACTTCAATGCTCTTTACCACTTTTCTTTTATAGGATTTCAACCCGCAATTGAAATCATGAAGTTGTATCCTGCTCATCTGCCTGGCGGCTGCATTGAACAATTTGCTGGGCAGGTTCTTGGTTAATTTGTTATCGTACCGTTTTCTTTTCCATCCGCTGACAAGATCAAACCCATCTTCAACAATCATTCTTCTTAATTCAGGGATCTCATCGGGGCTGTCCTGCAGATCGGCATCCATGGTGATGATCACATCGCCGGAAGCGGCACGGAAACCTTCATTGAGACCGGCTGATTTACCATAATTGCGCTGGAACTTGATGCCTTTGATATGCGGATTTTTAGCGCGTAGCTGCTGGATCACTTCCCATGAATTATCCGTACTGCCATCATCCACGAAGATCACTTCATAGCTGTAGTGATGTTCCTGCATGACCCTTTCGATCCATGCCGTTAACTCCGGCAAAGATTCATCTTCATTTAAAAGTGGTATGACAAGCGAAATATCCATGGTTATTTTTTCCTTCTTAACATTAGTACAGCGCCCGCAGCAGCAGCGGCAAAGGCAGCGCCGGTGAACAAATATCTGATAATTGAAGAGTAAATAAGACCGGTGGTGTATTGTTTTTTCCCTTGCTCTACCATCTTGTCTATTTCGGCAGGCAAGTTCTGCTTTTTCTCCACCAGGTATTCCCTGTACAATGTTGCCTGGTTATCGGCCAGTTCGGGATGCGTCCAGCTATAAATTGCCGTGAAAGCGGTCAGGAGCAGGGTGACAATGATAAAACAACGAAAGCCCTGTCCGAATAATTCAACAAAAGACGCATTATTACCGGTCGATTTTGAGTACAACAATATGGCAGAAATAACACCCAGGCCATAAATGGCATACACGGCGAATTGAAAAATGGAATTGCCCGGCAGTTTGGCTTCTATAAATATCAGCACCACGGCGCTCATAACAATACCAGTGATAAGGCCAATCAATGCAGGAGATATTTTTTTCATTGCAGTTGTTTAGTTGAGTATGATATGCGAACCGTTCACAATACCGATGACTTTACCGGTGAGTTCTTTACCGGGAAAAGGAGAGTTTTTTGATTTCGATTTCAGATCTTTGGATTCAACGGTCCATTTCTTTGCGGGATCAAATAAAGTAAGTGAAGCCCTGGAACCTTCTTTAATGGAAGGTACTTCCATACCAAAGATGCGGCGTGGATTGACCGATAATAATTCAACCCATTTTTCCTGTTTGATTCCCGGTACTGCTGTATTGACTACTGCATAAGCTGTTTCCAGTCCGATCATGCCGAATTTCGCATATTCAAACTCCAATACTTTGCTATCGTATTCATGTGGCAGGTGATGTGAGGCAATACAATCGATCACGCCTTCTGCCAATGCTTTTTTCAATGCCTCGCGGTTTTCTTTGGTGCGGATCGGCGGATTCACTTTCAGGTTGCTGTCATATCCTTCCAGGTCCTCATCGGAAAAATAAAGATGATAAGGAGTAACGGAGCAACTGATACCAGCACCGCTTTCTTTTCCACGTTTGATATATTCCAGTGATTTGCCGGAGCTCACCCCGGTAAAATGCAGTTTGGAATCGGCATAACGCGCGAGTTTGATATCGCGCGCTACGATCAGTTCTTCCGCCATAACTGGTTTGCCGGGCAATCCCAGTTGTGTAGACACGATCCCTTCATTCATCAATCCATGCGGATTGATGCTTTTATCATCAGGTACTTGTATGATCGTGCCATCGAATGCTTTTACATATTGCAGGGCTTTTACCAGCAGGCCGGATGACTGGATGCTGTTGATGCCATCTCCAAAAGCGATCGCACCGCTGGCGCGCATATCATACATTTCGGCCAGTTCTTTTCCTTCGGTGTTTTTGGTAACAGCGCCGATCGGATGAATGGTCACGGGTAATGACCTGCTTTTTTGAATGATATATTCAACGCCGGCTTTGTTATGCAGGGAAGGATTGGTATTGGGAATGACCATCACATCGGTGTAACCACCGGCGGCCGCGGCAGCGGCTCCTGTTTCAATGGTTTCTTTGAATTCGTAACCGGGGTCACCGAAATTGGCAAATACATCCATCCAGCCGGGCGATACGCAAAGACCTGCAATGCTTATTTCCTGGTCGGCCTGCACGACTATCTTTTTACCCGTTTGGGTAATAACACCATCTTCAATGAAAATGTCCTGGATTTGCCCGTTGAGAGGAGATGTAGGATCAACGATCGTGGCTTGCTTAATGAGTATTTTCATTAAGGGGCGAAGATAAAGGTTTTTTGGATGGGGAAATAAATTATGAATTATGAGTTATGAATTCTGAATGTGGCGTAATCAAATTGAGTTTACTTGTAGTACGCTACATTCATAACTCATAATTCAGAGCCCCCAACCCTTTACAATACCAATTGATTATACAGGCGTTCGAGCGCTTCGGCGGGATTGCCGGACAAACCGGGGTGTACTTTCGAGGTCTGGACGATGGTGCTGCGGGCGGCGGTGAGCCAGCGGAAACGGGAGGCGATATCCAGTTCGCCGATCGGGCCGCTGCCTTTTTCGCCTTTGCAGATGCGGTCAAAAGCGAGCAGGTATTCTTTTACTTCGTTAATATCGAGACAATCGCCAAAGGCACGGAAGCGCTCTTCGTCGAGACAGAACTTCGCCTGTAAAAACTTTGGTTGCTGGCAATACACGATCACCCCGGCGTTGAAGAATTCTTCCCGTTCTACCCGTGGTACAATGCGAATGATAGCATATTCAAATAAGTGACTGTCTTGCATGTATTGCTTCATTTAGAAAAATCGCGGAGGATGCTATTCGTGATAATAAAAATTCAGTGTATACATTCCGTCGCTCCTGTGGTGTGCCTTCACCTGCACCGGAGAGCAGCCATTCTTCGGGTATGGAATTTACAATTGTACTGATCAGTTCCGGTGTCAGGATTGCGCGGCAGGTAATGTCCGCTTCTTCGAGCCGGGAAGCCTGGCGCAACAGCACATGATCTTTTACCTGTATAAATGGTTTGCCGGATTGTTCTTTCCAGGTTGACCAGGAATGATGAAAATACAGGGAGGCACCGTGGTCGATCAGCCATAATTCTTTATGCCAGCTCAGCATATTCGTATTGCGCGGGGTACGGTCTACATTCATCAGCAAACAATCGAGCCATACGATCTGTGAGGCCAGTAACGGATCAACAGGAGTGACCGTAGGATCGAAAGTGATCGCGCCCGAGAGATAATGAAGCGCGAGATTAGTGCCGGTGCTTGCTTTCAGCAGGTCCTGTATTTCTTCATCGGGTTCGGTGCGGCCAAAGGCGGTGTCGAGCCGGGCAAAAACGATCTCCGGTACTTTCAATCCGAGTACACGGGCGAGTTCACCGCCGATCAGTTCGGCGATCAGGGCCTTGATGCCCTGGCCGGCGCCACGGAATTTGAGCACATATAAAAAACCATCATCGGCTTCGGCAATAGCGGGTAGCGAGCCGCCTTCCCGCAGGGGGGTGACATAGCGTGTTACATTGACTGTTCTTATTGCCAGCGGCTCTTTTTTCATAAAAACTATTCAGCAACTCTTGTTAAGAGGGGGTATTGCTAAAAAATAATTTTAAAGATAGCTATTATTGAATGAACAGATGACTGGAGGCGGGATGTGTTTGATCTGAACCGGGATAGTTATAGGAATAAGAAATGAAGAATAAGGAATAAGGAATGAGAAAGTGCCAGTAAAATTGCAGGAACTGACTTTCTCATTCCTTATTTCTTATTTCGGGAATAATATATAAATTGGGCGAAGACTACAAGTAGGCCTGCCATCTGTTTTCAATTAATTCAGGGTGTTATTATAGACTTGTTGCCCCGCAGGGGCATCCTGTTTATAGAAAATCTTCATAACCAGGATCAGGACTTCGTAGAAGTCACCTGAACTAATCATTAACCAGGTAACTCCTGCGGAGTTGAAAATCCTTTTCTCAACTAGTTCTATAAACAGGTGGCTCCTACGGAGCTTACACATCAATAAGTACCATAAGAAGCGGTTTTGCCCACTTTGTATATTATTCCCGGAATAAGGAATGAGAAAATGGGGTGGGCTTGCTTTAGACTAGCTCTTTCTGTGTTTTCCTCTTTGGCGATTAAATCATACATTTGCCGCCCCAATTGTTCGGGACGTAGCGCAGCCCGGTAGCGCACTTGCATGGGGTGCAAGGGGTCGCTAGTTCGAATCTAGTCGTCCCGACT
>CAMLGR010000093.1 GCA_946479615.1 uncultured Bacteroidota bacterium
GGGCGATCTCCTGTCCGAATTCACGTTCTACATCTTCGAGTGAGATATCGGTGTCTTCCACCGTATCGTGCAATAAGGCGCAAATGGTGGAACGTACACCCAGGCCGATCTCTTCCACGCATATTTTGGCTACGGCAAGCGGGTGAAGGATATAAGGTTCCCCGCTTTTCCGGCGCATGGTCTTATGTGCGTCCGCAGCCATTTCAAAGGCTGTGCGAAGGAGGTCTTTATCGCCTGGTTTTATCTTGCTTTTGAGTGAACGTAAAAGTGAACGATATTCCCGGAGAATCAATTTCCGCTCCTGCTCTTCATTCAGATTGTATTTCGGCGCCTGTGCAACGGTTTCCATTGTCTACGAATTTACTGAATTGCCGCCGAAAAGACGAATATGAAAGACAAAACAAGGGATTCAGAATGATGAAGTTGGCTGGGCAATTTGGAAATTTTCGGATTTGGAAATTGGGAGATTTTGTTCCAGGAAAGCCTTTCCGGGCAAGGCCAATTTCCCAATTTCCCGATTTCAAAATTCCAAAATTTCAAAAACCCCATATCTCTTCCTTTACCCCGTGGTTCTTAGCGTTAAAACCACTACATTTGCAACCCGATTTGAAAATTGCAAAAAGGTGAATTCCGGCACATAATTGGGAATTTACACTTACCCGGATGTGGTGAAATTGGTAGACACGTCAGACTTAGGATCTGATGCCGCAAGGTGTGGGGGTTCGAGTCCCTCCATCCGGACCATAAGATTGAACGTTTAAAGGGTGAGCCTGGAACAACCATTATCCCTTTAAACTGTTAGCTTCTTACACTTTAAATGTTTGTTTATGGCAACTGTGACCAAAGAAAATATCGGCCTGCTTCATGAAAAGCTGACCGTTACGCTCGAAAAGAAAGATTATCTCCCCCCTTTTGAAAAAGCACTGAAGGATTATAGCAAAAAAGCCAATATTCCCGGTTTCCGCAAGGGAATGGTTCCCGCTGGTTTGATCAAAAAAATGTACGGCCCTTCTTTGTTTACAGATGAAGTGCTTCGTTCGGTTGACCGCGAACTCATCAGTTATTTACAAAATGACAAGCTCGATATTTTTGCACAGCCCCTGCCACTGGAAACAGATATCCGCCAGCTCGATGTAAACAATCCTGCCGACTATATCTTCCATTTCGAAGTAGGCATGAAACCTGATTTCGAATTGCCTGACCTGGGCAAGCTGTCGCTGACCGAACATAAGGTGACCGTTACAGATGAAATGATCAATAGCGAAATTGCCCGCCTGCAAAACAGGTATGGCAATATGAAAGATGAACATACTGTCAATAATGAGGAAAATGTACTGAATGTACTTTTCACCGAGGTCAATGAAAATGTGGCTGAAGTAACAGAAGGTATTAAGAAAGAAAATTCCCTGCTATTAAAATATTTCAAGGAAAGTTTCCGTCCCAACCTGTTGGGTAAAGTGGTGAATGATTTCGTGGTATTGCAATTGGACCAGGCGTTTGATGAAAAAGAACTCGATTTCATCCTGAGCGATCTGGGACTTGACAAGAATGATCCTGATGCCGCGAAAAAGCATTTCAAAATGCAGATCACCAAGATCGGCTTGCTGGAAAAAAGAGAACTGAATGAAGAATTTTTTACACAGTTATACCCGGGACAGGAAGTAAAATCAGAGGCTGATTTCCGTAACAAGATCAAGGAAGAAATTGAAGCTTACTGGAAAAGCCAGGCGCGTAACCAGATTCATGACCAGTTGTTTCATCAATTAGTTGATCATACCGCTATTAAATTCCCGGAAGAGTTCCTGAAAAAATGGCTGAAGACACAGGGAGAAAATGTAAAGGATGACGAGCAGGTGGAAAAAGAGTTTCCCGGTTTCCTGAACCAGTTGAAATGGACATTGGTATCAGAAAAGATCGTAAAAGATAATACGATCGAAGTAGAACCCGATGAGATCCGCCAGTTTGCCAAACAGCAATTGTTCGGTTATATGGGTGGCACTTTGGGCGCCGATGCAGAGAATCAACCCTGGGTAAATGATTATGTAGAGAAGATGATGAAGGACCGTAAATATCTCGAAGATGCGTATAACCGTATCCAGACACAGAAGATATTCGAATGGGCCGAAACAAAAGTGAATCCAGCTGTAAAGGATATCAGTGCAGATGAATTTACGAAGATGGTGGAAGAACATCAGCATCATCACCATTGATAGAATTCAAAAGTCAAAAATAAAAAGTAAAAAGGCTGCCGGGTATGGGTAGCCTTTTATATTTATACACGACTAGCGTCATGTCTAATCCCTGTATTTTAATTTTGACATCTGTTTTAAGTGTTAAATCTCAGGTATTAGATGATGGGGTAAAACAAAATAAAGACAGGCCATATCTTTATTGTTCAGAAAAGACTGATACAAGTATTTTAATGTAATAGAACACGAATGACACAGATGGAAGGATATAATATGGATTTTTAATGGTACACAATCCTATTTATATCCGTTCATCCACATTTATCCGTGTTCTACTGATACTGATTTGAAGAATGCAACATAGTAATGAGGTAAATAATTGAATGTTCATCATCTAACACCCGACACTTAACACCTAACACTACTCATCCTCTCCCCGCTTCTTCTTTTTCTTTTTATTCTTTGTGTAGAGATCCTTTGCCTGAGTGACAAGGGCCAGGAATTCCTTTTGCAGGAGGTCATTGGGATTGACAGAAGTGGTGGCCAGCGCCAGCATTGCATTCCAATCTATATTCTTCGTATAATTCGATGCCCGCAACAGGGAACCAAATAAGGCAACAGCCGCAGAGAAATGATAATCGCTGTCTACCTTATCAAAAGCCTGGTAATCGTAAGGACTGTTATAACTAAATGAGCGGTGAGTGGTGTCATTGGGATTGCGATACCTTAAGCGGATCGTTGCCATCCGGCCGGACGGCGCTACCGGTATACCATTGGGAGGAACCGGTGTTGTGGGTGACACCTCGAAAATCCCGATCATAGAAAATCCCGAACCGATCTCCCCACCTTCTACCTGCGCCGTTGAATCATTGATCGCCCCTACTTTATTATCGAAACCAAGCAGCCGGTATTCCTTTACATAATCAGGATTGAACTCGACATTCATATACGCATCATCCGCTACCGCATACAGCGTTTGTGTAAATTCTTTCATCAATACCTTTTCCGCTTCCGCAAAATTATCGAGGTAAGCAAAGTTGCCATTACCTTTCCTCGCCAGTGTCTGTATCTTGGAATCTTTATAATTTCCCATGCCTACACCCAGGCAGGTCAGATAAATACCGGATTCACGATGCATCGAAATAAGTTCATTCAATTCTTCTTCTGTACGCAATCCTACATTGAAATCTCCATCGGTCGCGAGTATGACACGATTATTTCCTTTATGAATAAAATGATTCCTGGCTACACTATACGCCAGTTTTATTCCCGATTCGCCGGGAGTAGAGCCACCGGGTGTAAGCTCATCAATCGCTTTTAATATTTTTTCTTTTTCGCCGCCACTGGTTGTATTGAGCATGATACCGGTGGTTCCACCGTATACCACGATCGCTACGGAATCCTTATCACGCAGGTTGTTCACCAATAAGCGAAATGCAGATTTTAATAAGGGCAGGCGGTTGGTCATATCCATCGAACCCGATATATCGATCAGGAATACCAGGTTGCTCGGGGGTAATGTATCAAGATTGATCTTCTTGGAAGAAAGATTGATATAGTATAATTGATTCACAGGGTTCCAGGGACAGGAAGTCAATCTTGTTTTTATAATAAACGGATCATTGCCTGGCGGCTGGAGATAATTCAGGTTGAAGTAATTCAACATCTCTTCTATTCTTACCGCGTCGGGAGGAACGATCGAGTTCAGGGTAATAAAACGACGGATATTACTGTAAGAAGCCCTGTCTACATTCAAACTTAAACCGGTAACAGGAAACCGTTTGGTGGCGACAAAATGATTCTCGATAATACTTGCATAAGTCTCATCACCGGCAAACCATTTCCGTTGTTCTTCTTTTCCCATGCCATTGGTAAGGGATGATAATTTGTACTGCCGGGTAGTGGAAGCCGATGCCGGTAACAGTTTCAGTTTTATCGAAAGATAATTATCGGTATTGACGAATAAACGCTCGGGTTTATATCCATTGAGGTTGAAATGAAAGGTATCGGTCTGTTGCGAGGTAACAATTCCAAAAGATCCACCGGAGCCGCTTTTGTATACATAGCCCGTCCGTACATTCATGATGGTGACATTCTGAAGGGGGTTTCCTGATTCGTCCTTGATTTCCCCGCGAAGATAAAATTGCTGGCACCAGGCAGATGTAGTTAGCAGGAGACAGAGCAATATGGAAAAGGTGGTCTTCAATTGGATATATTCAGCATAAAAGTCCTAAAAAAACACGGGAATGCATAATGAAATGAGTTTTAAAATTTTATACCTTCTTTATGCCTGTTTGATACCCCACCGGTTAAACGAGTTGGTAGATCTCTTTTAAATTCCGTCCCAGGCCCTCGTAATCGAGCCCATAACCTACCACAAACTTATCAGGGATGTCAAACCCCACGTAATCCAGTGTAAGAGGATATTCGGTGGCTTCCGACTTATGTAATAAAGTGGCTATTTTAAGTGAATTGGGTTGCTGGTGCACCAGTTTAGGAAGAAAGTTAGACAGTGTTTTACCGGTATCGACAATGTCTTCGACAATGATCACATCTTTCCCGAAAAGATCATCATCCAGGCCGATCGAAGTCACTACTTTACCCGAAGAACGCATTCCTTTATACGAAGCCAGTTTGATAAAACAAAGCTCGGCATCGATCGTGAGCTGTTTAAAAAGATCGGAAGCAAACATGAAAGAGCCATTCAGTATGGCAATGAAGAAAGGTCGCTTTCCTGCATAATCGGTATTGATGGAATGAGCGATCTCTTTAACACGTGCAGCGATTGTTTCTTCCGGTAAATACGTTTCAAAGGATTTATCATGTACGGTGATAACTGACATACCTGTTGTTTATAAATTTTGCGGGGAAAGGTATAGCTTTTTATTCATGACTACCGGCACGAAGTTTTGTATTCACCGGTGCTTTCTGGCGGAGATATAACTGGTCGCCGGCGGATATACGGGCATTGCGGCTTAAATTATTATAAGCCAGCAAAGATTCCAGGCGGATCGCTTCCGATTGAGCCACGCTGTCGAGCGTTTCGCCGGGTTTTACAATATGAATTTCTGCATTCCCGTTCTTGCGTTTCCGCTGCAGGTATACCAGTTGGTCCTTTGCCAGCGCTTCTGTTTCCTCCATTTCGTTGAATTCAAACAGTCTTGCCAGCGGCACATTGTATTGCTGCGCGATCGATAACAGGGAAGTGCCTTTGGCCGCATAGATCACGCGGGTATCATTGATCCTGAATTCACCGGAAGGATAGGAAGGCTGTTCGGCAACCAGCTCCTGCTTTGCTGTCACCACATCGCCCGCCTCTTCTTTGACAGGCTGGTCCTGTGTTTTAGCCAGCGATTCTTCATGCTCAGGCGCTTTCCCCAATGCGATCAGTGAATAGTCCTGCAAATGGTATTCCTCTATCAACCGGATGATGATCTGCGGATATTTCGGATTCGTTGCATAACCTGCTTTTTTAAGACCATAGGCCCAATCTTCATAATCAAGCTGATCAAGTGTAAAAAGCGAGGCGTAGCGGGGGCCATTCTTTAAAAAATCGGAATGATCTTTATAGGAATCGGCGGCTTCACCGTATTTGCGGAAACATTCCCCCTTGAAATCATCATCATGGGAAACAGATTCGCCGGTCCAGCCGGCTTTGCATTTAATACCAAAATGATTGTTGGATTGTCTCACCAGTTCGCTGGTGCCGGCTGTAGTCTCGTGAATTCCCTGCGCCAGTGTTATGGCAGCCGGTACGCCGGTACGCTGCATTTCAGCTATAGCCAGTTCCTTGTACGTTTCGATATACTGCCTGATAGTGGTTTCGTCCTGTGACCGGGCGGTAAAACCGGCGGCTAGCACTGTACAAAGCAAAAAGATCCTGATGTTCCGCATGGATAGTTATTAGATTTTTCGGATAAGGTACAAACCGTCACGGACGGTGATCATCATTTTATCGATATCATCCCGTTGTTTTATATATTCATTGAATGCCTGGATAGCCCTGGCACTCTTATTTTTCGTCTCATTATCAAGCACTTGCCCGTGAAAGAATATATTATCGGCTAAGATATACCCGTTTTTTCGTACAGCCGGCAAAACAAGGTTAAAATATTGGGTATAGGACACTTTATCTGCATCGATAAAAACCAGGTCCCAAACCGGACCGGGGCCATATTTTTCCTGGATCGCCGGAATCAGCTCTAACGCATTACCGGTATGTAAAATTATCCGGTTGGCAAAAGCGGAGCGGTTAAAATACCCCCGGGCAAGTTGTGCATCTGCTTCACGCATTTCGATCGTATGCAACTCGCCGCCGGGTGCCAGTCCCTGTGCCAGGCAAAGAGCACTGTAACCGGTAAACGTCCCGATCTCGAGAATGCGCCGGGGTTGTATCATCCGGCTGATCATTTCCAGCAATTTACCCTGCAAATGCCCGCTGAGCATATGAGAAGATGAATGATGCTGGCTGGTATAACCGGCGATCTCTTTCAGCAATGCATCTTCAGGAGAAGAAAAATTCTCCGCGTAAGATTGTATGAGAGGATTGGTCAGGTCCAAGGATTTTTTTTGTAAAATAAGGAATAAAGAAAGCAATGTAAAATGTAGAATTCAAAATCTAAAATGTAAAAGGGGGATCTCTCCGAAGTTCATACACTCCTTTTAGATTTTGAATTCTATATTTTACATTTTTTACTCCTTATTCTTTTCAGAGATCAATCTCAATCCAAGGAAAGTCAGTATTCCATTTAACAGGATCAATTCATTCCCGATCTTATAGCCATGAAATACGGCATCAGAGATAGATTGCATACCCAGGGATACATGCAGTTTCTTTTCATACCATTCGGGACTGCTGAGCATATCAAGTCCTAAAGTAAGCAGGGGTGCGATGATACAAACGGTCCAGATCAGTTTATCATTGAGCTTTCTTTTGGTGAGAATACCAAACGCGAATAATCCCAACAGGGGTCCATAGGTGACACCTGCGAATTTGAGAATGAAATCGATGATCAGTTTGTCATTGATCGCTTTAAAGATCAGGACCATCAGGAAAAAGATTACTGCAAAGGTGAAGTGCACTTTGAGCCGTGTATTTCGTTTTCTCTTTTCCTGGTTCTCACCCTGCATTTTATTAAGACCGAGTATATCGATGCAATAACAGGAGGTCAGTGAAGTGATCGCTCCATCCACACTCGGGAACAGGGCCGATATCAGGGCGATGATGAAGATGACGCCGATCGTGCCGCTGAATGTTTTACTGAGTGCGATCGTTGGAAACAGGTCATCGGGAGCTGTCGATATTCCATTCGCGCTGGCATAGAGATATAAAATACCGCCGAGGAAAAGGAATAAAAAATTCACGATCATCAATACCCCGGTGAATGTCATGATATTCTTCTGCGAATCCTTTAATGTCTTTACACTGATATTCTTTTGCATCATTTCCTGGTCAAGCCCCGTCATCGCGATAGCGATAAACATACCGCCTGCGATATGCTTGCCCCAGAAAGAACCGGATTTGAAATCGGTATTGAAGATCTGCGTATATCCTTTTTCAGACATCATGTGCAAGGCCCCGGAAAAATCAGTACCCATGGCTTTGATAATAACAATGGTACACACCACCAGTCCTACAAGCATACCGGTTGTCTGCAGGGTATCAGTATAAATAATCGTTTTTACACCTCCTTCGAAAGTATAAAGCAGGATCATCAATAAAATAACAAGAGAAGTAACAATAAACGGCACACCTAATCTATCTAAAATAAAAAGCTGGAGAATATTGATCACGAGGTATAAACGGGCGGTAGCTCCTACTACACGGGAAAGAATAAAAAAGAAGGCTCCTGCCTTATGTGCATTGATACCAAACCTTTTTTCGAGATAGGTATAGATGCTCGTCAGGTTCATCCGGTAATACAGCGGTATCAGTATAAATGCGATGACAAGATACCCGAGCAAATAACCCAATACTACCTGGAAATAATAGAAATTGCCTCCTCCTACTCCACCGGGTACACTGACAAACGTTACACCGGACAGTGAGGTGCCGATCATTCCGAAAGCTACCAGCATCCAGTTACTGTTGCGGTTACCAATAAAGAAAGAATCGTTATTGGAATTACGTGATGTATACCAGGCAACTGTCAGGAGAAGAATAAAATAACCAATTACGAAAGAGAATAATAAGGTCGCAGACATGGATCATTTATTTATGAAAGATGGCAGAAGGAATGGCATTCTGCCTTATCTGGTCAGGAAGGATGCAATTTTCAATTCCCGAATTTCAAAACTGCCCCTCTTTCCTTCAGTATTAATTTTTGAAGATAAACAAATTTGCCTTCCCTTTGCCCCAAAATACCTATAAAGTATGTCTATTCAGGCTCTTGCTGTTTTCTGCGGATCAAAAGAAGGCACTGATAAAATTTATATGCAGCATGCCCGTGAACTCGGATCATTGTTTGTAAAGAATACTATTACTCTTGTATATGGCGGCGGCAGTGTAGGTATCATGGGCGCTATTGCGGATGAAATTATGAATAACGGGGGCAAAGTGACAGGTGTGATCCCACAGGTGCTGGTGGACTGGGAACGGCAGCATACTTCGCTTTCCGAACTGATCGTGGTTGATAATATGCATACACGCAAAAAGACAATGTATGAACGTTGTGATGCAGCCGTTATCCTTGCCGGCGGATTCGGCACCCTCGATGAATTATTTGAGATAGTCACCTGGAACCAGCTTTCCATTCATGATAAATTAATTTTTATTATCAACTCCAATGGTTTTTATGATCACCTGATCGCACATATCGGTAAAATGCAGGAAGAAGGCTTCCTCTATGAAGAAGCCCGTAAAAGAATTATTATCCTGGATGAACCTGCTGAACTGGTCTCCTATCTTTCTTAATACCTGTCGCGGTACCGGCGATGACCACCCTGGAACAAAGGCACCTGCACACCTGCTTTGAGTACAGGTACTGCTGCACCGGTATTGCTGGTATAAGGCGAAAAATCATTTCTCAATACATCGAATAAGATCGAAAGATAAAAGAAGGGCTGACCACCTTCCGGATCGCGGTTCGTTGTATAGCCTGCTCCTAACAATAAGCTGTTCGCTTCTGTTTTCGTGGTGGTCGTAGTGCCTCCATCGGAAGGAATATATTTCTGCTGAATAAAATTATGTTCGAACTGCGCCTGTGCAAACAGGAAATGAACCGGGTATAGTTTGACAAATGCGCCACCACCATATACGCTTTGGTGTATTTTATCATTGTAAGGATAAATATCACGGTAAGAAGTATAGTTATAATTGCCGACAAGACCGGCATCGGCCCATTTGGTAAGGCTATACCCAAACACAGGGCTGCCCCCTACGAGGAAACTATTGTTTGAAAAGCCCAGCGCAATGCTTCCCCCGGTGAAAAGATGTTCCTTAAAACTCTTCTTATCTTCCTGTTCGCGGTCATCGTCTTTCCGGTCTCTTTCATCCTGTGCTGATACAAACGAAATAGCGGCTAAGAAAAGAGTAACGGTAAAAAATATTTTTTTCATGTACTACGGTTTAAATCATTTTGATGGATAGATCTTATTTCCGGTCGATAGTTTAACGGTCTTTTTTTTAATATCCTGTATTGCCTTATTCCAGTTCTGTTTTTTCCTGCCAGTTTAATGCCAGCTCTTCTACTACCTGTGCCGTGCGGGGAAATTTGGCCAGCATGGCGATCAACATAACAACTGTTACCAGTAACATGATATAATATCCACTGATAAAAAACAGGATGATGCCCAGCAAGGCAGGACCTTCGCACAAAGCCATATACCTGATCAACGCGATCCTGTAAAGATTTAGTTTACCGGGCAGGGGAATTAAAGATTCTTTTGCATTTGTTATTGCTTTGTTATAGCCGCGCCAGGCGATGGTAATTATCCTGCAAAAGTCGGTACAATGGTAGTAGAAATTAAGAATTATGAATGTACTGTGATTAACAGGGCCTGATATCTACGCCACATTCATAATTCATAATTCTCCCCCGGTTTTCTAATAATTTTTAAACGAAGGACACATCGACTGGCGGCGATTGCCATTATACCGGTCAAAAACACCTTCTTTGACCAATGATAGTTCGAAAGCGCCACGGCCATTATTATAATCTTTCAGAGTAGACATGGTGGCATCGTAGGTAAACGTGAAAGAATAGTCCTTATATCCCAGGCCGATCATCGGGATGAATGCATCTTTATTGCGATAGTAAACACCGGCGATCAATACATTTTCTCCATCTCCCGATAAATTATAATGCGCATTAAGACCCAGTACGATCTCGGATGATTTTGCCTGCAATGAATAATACGCATTGGGATTAACGATCCACTGGTCATTGATCTTGAAACTTCCGTTGATAAACGCGGTATGACGAACAGGTATGCGGTTATCTATGCCGGGCTCTGCATCGAAAAATGATTCGCGGGGACGATTGATGTGATGAGAAGAGAACCCAATGTTCACATATGTATTCTCATCCGGGAAATAAGCATAGTTCATTCCTACCTGCAGATCGAGATAACTGATATTATTTTTGGCCAGCGCCACACTGGTAGGAAGATGACTGTCGAAAAAATGTCCGTCGAACTGGTCAGGGAATTTAAGATTGGTGACATTGATCTGTTTATTAGCCCATCCTACATTAAAACCAAGACTGAGCAGGCTTCCGAGGTTCAGCATCTGGTGATAGGCTACCGATCCGTATGCACGGGTAGAGGTCAGGTTGCCGCTGCCGGCTACATCACGTAAAATCACACCGCCAATTCCCATCCAGCCGCCATTTTCTGCATCATCATTCTGCATAAGCTGCATATCTCCGAAAGCACTCATGGTTTTATAGGGCACCGACATAACGGATGACCATTGATTACGGAAATTAGCGCCGATGCGATAATCACCGTCAGGAATAAAACCGGTATTGGCAGGATTGGTAAGTAAGGGCGAATTCATGAACTGGGAAAAATGCAGGTCCTGTGCACCTGCGGAAAGCGCAAGCACAACACCCATCATTCCAATTATTATTTTATAACCTCTTTTCATTGTCACAATATATATTTCAATTATAATTTTAAATGCCAAAGGCTGAATGAATACCATACAATAGATAACCTAACACCTAAAACCTAACATTTAAAATTTAAACCCTGTTTATCGGATCAACGTAATATCCCCTTTCTTCGTTGCTTTCGTTCCATCGAAGAATTCAACATCCAGCGTATATGCATATACATCCATTGGCTGCAACGCTCCTTTTACTCTTCCGTTCCATCCTTCCAGCCTGTTGCCTGTTTCGAATACTTTTTGTCCCCAGCGGTTCCAGATAATGAATCTCATTTTCGCAATACCGAATCCACGTACCATCACTACGCTGTTGATATCGCCACTGTTTGGCGTAAACGCATTGGGCACATCCAGTAACGGCCTGATAATGGTTGTTACAGGCAAACAGAATGTATCGGAACAATCAGCCGCGTTAAAGGCTACCAGGCAGGCATTGAACGTGCCGGTTAAATTATACTGGTGCGATACATCTGCTCTCGATGTGGTAACCAGTGAATCACCATCACCGAACAACCATTTGAATCTTGTTGCATTCGGGGAAGCCAGGTTGGTGAAAATATCCGGCGTGTTCTCCACAGGAGCCACCGGCGTAAAACTAAAGTTCGATGTTGGTTTCTCGTATACAATCAATGTAAACCTGGCGGTATCCGTTTTGTTACAGGTAAACGGATCATTGGCTACCATCACGATGTTATAGGTTCCCGGGTTGGCAAACTCATGCGTAGGATTAATATCGGTCGATGTATTGGCAGCGCCCGAAGCAGGATCACCAAAATCCCATTCAAACGTTACTCCACCTACCGAAGTATTATTAAAGAAGGCTGTATAGGGTGCGCAACCGGCAGCCGGTGTTTCAAACAAGGCATCTACATTGGCCGAGATCCGCAGATCCAGCGTCAATGAATCCGGGTTATTACAGTAAGCAGTATCATTAACTATTAACCGAACGGTATATGGCCCGGGAGCCGGGAACAGGTGATCCACATCATTCAGTCCTGCCACTACCCGCGGACTGCCATCACCAAAGTCCCAGACAAAAGAAGTATCGGTAAATGGTCTTGACGGATTCGTAGTAGAAAGATTATGGAAACGATAACTCAATGCTGTACAGGCTCCGACTTTTTCATAGTTGGCCGCCAGGTTAGCTTTCAGATCACCAACGCGGATATTGACATAAGAAGTATCGCGCACATTACAACTTGTTGGATTGATCGCTACCAGCATAACCCTGTATACACCAACGGCGTTAAATGTATGTGTGCGTGTATAGCCTGTGTCTGCATCCATCGGTCCGAAATCACCTGAACCATCACCAAAGTTCCAGATGTATTGTTGTGCATTGCGTACAGCATCAGTAAAGGTTACATCCAGCGGCACACATCCAGCGGTATCTCTTGGCACTCCATTGATCGCCGACTGAACATCCGATCCGACGCCGGCCAGGTTGAAAGCAATTTTGATCATACCCAAATTACAATAGATCCCATCCGGTTTGGTAGGGCCCCATACACCGGGCGTGGTAGGAAAATCATTATTATCACCACAGGCACAAACAGCCTGGTAGATCACTCCATTCTGATCAAAGCGGCTGGTGCCGCCATCCACATGATCGGGGAAACCATTGTTCTGCCCGAAGTAACTCGCAAACAAAGGTGTGGTACCTGCGGCATCACGTCTTAATACAAAAAAATAAAAATCCTGCCCGTTCGTAGCCGATTTCAATGCATCGGCTGTCAGCGGCATACCCTGTACGCCGGCACTCGGGTATTCATTGGGATCACCCGGGTTGATAGGTCCGCCCCATCCTGATACGTATACATTCTCACAACGATCTACCAGGAAAGCGGTAATGGAAATGTTGGGTGCTGTGGAAGCATTACCAAATGTTGTTTTATATACCCAGGCCGAAAGATCAGGCTGTAGTTTCGCAATGAATTGTTTGGCATTCGGATTTACATACTGTGCATTGAAGGCCGGGAAAATGCCGGTAGTGGTACCGGTGATATAAGGAAACCCGTTTTTATCGAACTGGATACCGAATACTTCATCTGTGCCACTGGTACCGATATACGCCGTACGGATACAGGTGGAGCCATCATTACTGATCTGCGATACAAACCCATCGATACCTCCATTTGATTGTGGTCCGACCGTACCTGCATGTGTACCGGGCAGATCTGTTGCACTATTGGTACCCGTGCCCCGTTCCGTACCACCGGCTACATAAATATCTCCATTGCCACCGAGTGCCAGTACATAAGCCGCATCGTTACCGCTTCCACCAAGATAGCTGGCAAATAAAATGGAACCGAGATTAGGAGAGAATTTCAATACCACGCCATCCTGCTTTCCACCTGAAGCTGGTTGAAAACGACCGGCAGTATAAGGGAAATCGGTTGATTGCGTACAGGACGCTACATAGATATTACCGGTGCGGTCAATGATCACTTCGCTGCGGCCATCATCTCCATAGCTTTGTTCGAGTGATAATGCGCCGCCACGACCTTCTTTGATATTGACACCATCATCACCGGCACCACCCAATTTTACTGAACCTATCAATGGTGCTGAACCGGTAGCATTTAATTTAGTCACCACAATATCATACCCCTTGCCTTGTGTGAGGTCAGGTCCACGAAGCGGATAATCGCTCGAGTTGGAACGGCCTGCCAGGATAAGGTTCCCATCAGGGTCCACTACGAGACTATGAGGTTGTTCATTACCCGTTTTGCCACCGATATAGGTTGCGTAGACCCGGGTGGTTCCATCGCGGGATAATTTAATGATCCCAATATCCACGGCTAATGTACCTGTACCACCCTGGTAGCTGGTTTGAAAAGCACCGGGAGAGGCAGGATAACCATTACCTGCGAAAACGATACCACCACCATAGAAACTTCCATCGGGACCATAGGTAGCTGTATACCCCCAGTTATTCGAACTGCTGCCTGAATAAGAACAAAAGATCAGGGATGGATCGATGACAAGGGTGGAATTACGATCGTAATCCTTTACATCGAAAGTGACGATATTATCACGGACGATGTATTTGCAATTGACCTGTGTGCGTGATTTACCGTCTGACTGGAATGTATAGGGCGATGATTCGTGGAGATCACCAACAGAGGTGCCCACCACGAGTTCTTTATTTTTTACAGAGATCTTGCTGGCACCGGTATACTTCAGTGCGATCTTGCTGATATCCGCGCCGGGTTTGGCAATGATATCATACTTGAGCGTACCGTTATAGGTATAATAGCGGACATCTACATTGGGATAAACATCTTTCAGGGTAATAGCCTGGAAGATCCGGCACTCACTGGCCCATTTGCTGGAATCATTCCCGATAATATAATTATTGTAGGCAGTGATCGATTTATCGGGAACAACCTGCATGGCAGGAGAAGCTCCGACAAAATCCACGTTATAGGCATGGGAACGAATAATAGCATTTCCCTTCGTGTCTTTTGCAACGGCGGCTATTTTTTCGCTGATATTATGATTATGGATAATCTCCTGTACAGCATTATAATCCTGTTTGTTATGCTGAAGGATAGTAAACCCGGTAGAGCGGATAAAGATGGCACCAGCGTTGACTTCGCCTTTAAATTTCACCTGCTCCTCCCATTGTCCTTTATTCTCAATGAATTCTATATTATTATAATTCTGTGCGGTAGCGACAGTAGTGGTAGCAGCAAATGCAATCAAGGATATAAGACGTCTCAGGGTATTCATTCTATTATTAAATTAACTAAAATATCCCGTAAAAGGATTGAAAACTTATGTTAAGAAAAAACCTGTTCCGGCTATTTTACCATCCTGTGGCGGAACGTAGCCTCACCCCGACCCTCTCCATTGAAGAGGGGGGTAGAAGAAACTTTTATCAGGAGATCTTGCTCCAACTCATCTTCCCTTTATGTTGTAAGAGATAATTTTTAATACGCAAATTATCTGCCGAAACAAGATCGGGGTCAGCTTCCAGCATTTCGGCTACCAGCGCTCTCACCAATTCCAGCACCGGCCTATCCTGAACAATATTAGCCAGCTTAAAGTTCAATAATCCGCTCTGTCTTGTGCCTTCAATATCGCCCGGGCCGCGTAATTCCAGGTCCTTTTCCGCAATTTCAAATCCATTTGCCGTGGATACCAATAGCTTGATGCGCTCGCGGGCATCATTACCTAATTTGGAGCCGGATAAAAGTATACAGTAGCTTTTTTCCGAGCCCCGGCCTACCCGGCCACGTAACTGGTGCAACTGCGAAAGGCCGAATTTCTCTGTGCTTTCTATGACCATGATCGTGGCATTGGGCACATTCACTCCTACCTCAATAACGGTAGTTGACACCATTATTTGTGTATCGCCGCTGACAAACCGCTGCATATTTTCTTCTTTCTGCACCGGCGGCTGTTTTCCATGCACCATACTGATCCAGTATTTCGGCTCCGGGAAATATCCTTTGACCACTTCATATCCTTTCATCAGGTTCTCGTAATCCAGCTTATCGCTTTCTTCGATCAAAGGAAAAATGATATATGCCTGCCGTCCTTTGTCAATTTCCGCCCGCAGGAAGTGCATCACCTTGCTCCGTTGCGATTCATAACGATGAACCGTAGTGATAGGCTGCCTGCCCGGCGGTAATTCATCGATAATGCTGTAATCAAGATCTCCATAAGCAGTCATGGCCAGTGTGCGGGGAATGGGAGTGGCTGTCATGACCAGCACATGCGGCGGAATCTCCGCTTTTTCCCAGAGCCTGGCCCGCTGCGCCACGCCAAAGCGGTGTTGTTCGTCGATAATAACCAACCCGAGTTTCTGAAACTGCACGACCTCTTCAATGACAGCATGCGTTCCGACAAGTATCTGTAATGAACCATCGGCAAGCAAACTCAACATCTTCTTCCGTTCAGCTTTCTTGCTCGACCCGGTAAGAAGCATCACTGAAACCGGTAAGCCTTCCAGCAGTTCTTTGATAGTAGTGTAATGTTGCCGCGCCAGAATTTCTGTCGGCGCCATCAGGCAAGCCTGGTAACCGTTATCAACGGCCAGCAACATGGTGAGAAGCGCCACCATGGTTTTACCACTGCCCACATCTCCCTGCAACAACCGATTCATTTGTTTACCGGTAGCCGTATCACCCCGGATCTCTTTCATCACTCTTTTCTGTGCGCCCGTCAGTTCAAAAGGCAGGTGATCTTTATAAAATGAATTGAATAATTCTCCTACTTTATCAAACACCACTCCTTTGGAAAACCGGTGGCGGCGGGAACGTAATAAATTCATGCGCAGTTGCGCCATGAACAATTCTTCAAACTTCAATCGTTTTACTGCTTCATCATATTGAGCAGGTGAAGATGGAAAATGTATTTGCCGGTAGGCTTCGAAACGATTCATCAGTTTCAATCGTTTCAATATTGCATCGGGTAAATTTTCAGGTATATCCCTTTCCTGCAACTGGTTGATCAATGCCTGTGTGAGTTTGCCAAGTTGCCGCGCACCGAATCCTCTTGCCTTTAATTTTTCAGTGGTCGCATATACCGGCTCCAGGAAACTTTTTCCTTCTTTATTTACAGGTGTCCATATCTCTATTTCAGGATGAACGATCTGTGCAGTGTTTTGAAAAAAGCTAACCTTGCCATAGACAAGATAGGTTTGACCGGGTTGCAGCATTTTTTGTATGCCGTTTATTCCCTGGAACCAGACCAGTTCAATGATGCCTGTAGCATCACGTAACCGGGCCACCATTCTCCTTGTTCTTTTATCACCTATGATCTCGGGATGCAGCAACCTGCCGGCTACCTGGATGTATTCTGTAAGCGGACTGATCTCACTGATGAGATTGACCTTTGTTTTATCGACATGGCGGAAGGGGAAATGTTCCAGCAGGTCATTGAACGTAAAAATATTCAGTTCCTTTTTGAGAAGATCGGCACGTTGCGGACCTACACCTTTCAGGTATTCAATGGGAGTAGCTAATATGGAAGCGGCGGACGAAATGAATTATTGATTTCCGGCAAAAATACTGAGATATCATTCATTCCCTGTGTCCCTCTTATTCTCTGCGGTCCTCCGTGGAATAATTTTCAAAACAGAAACTTGCTGTCTTCAGGAATGATCGTTCCACGGAGAATAAGAGGGCCGCAGAGTAGTTCAAAATTTCTTTCCTTCCCGCAATGATCTTTCCCAAATCACCGGCTGATTGTTGCTGATAAAACGGAAAAGACCGCGGAGCAAACAATAATTCATAAATAGAAAATAAAATGGTATGGCGAACAGGCCGGCATTTTTGATCCTGCCGATCAGGATCCATCGCAGGAGCGCCAGTGTATAACAGATCAATTGAGCATAAAGGAACCAGGTATAAAAAGCAGGAGCATCATATTTCCAAACGATCCAGGCATTACCCGCTAATAATAATAACAGCATCCAGGGACAAAACACCCAGCGCAACAGGCGGCGCGACACATACTGGAAGAAAAGCAGGGGATGTTTAAACACATTCAGGCATTCTTTTAAATAACCGATGGATTGATAAGCGCCTGCCGATATGCGGATCTTTCTTTTGGCTTCTTCCTGTAAAGAAGCCGATGGTAATTCAGTAGCAAAAGCGCCGGGTTCGTATTTGATGATATACCCGCGCAGACATACCTGCATGGAAATAACAAAATCATCCAGTAATAAATTGTATGAAGGCGGATCGAATAACCGTGTGCGTATGGAAAATAATTCTCCCGCTGCACCAACAACAGTATTGAAATCAGAATCCTGTTTTTTCATAAACGATTCATATTTCCAATACATGCCTTCCGCTTCCCCGATAGCTGAACCATTGGGGTTGCTCACGATCTTTTTTTCACCGGCTACTCCACCGGTACGCGGATCGCTGTAATGAACCACCATTCTGCGGATGCATTCTTTATTGAGCATGGTATTGGCATCGCTGAAAAAAACCAGTTCCGTTTCCACCAGCGGAAGAGCGCGGGCAATAGCCGCCAGTTTACCCTTTCGTTCGTCCTGGTGCAATACGGTGATCATTGGATTGTTCCAGGAAAGGGTGGCTGATCCATCGGTGGAACCATCTGTAACCAGGATGATCCTGCATTTTCCCGAGGGATAATCGATAGCCAGTGTATTCTCCATCTTTTCAACCAGGATATCTTTCTCGTTATACGCTGCAATGATCAATGTAACAGGCGGCCATTCAGCCGGCATCTGCATTACCCTTTTACT
>CAMLGR010000094.1 GCA_946479615.1 uncultured Bacteroidota bacterium
AGAAAGCGGCCGCCCGCATATGCTGGAAATAAATACGGTGCCCGGACAGAGCGAAGCCAGCATTGTGCCGCAACAGGTAAAAGCGATGGGATGGAGCCTGGACGAGTTTTACACTAAATTGATTGAGGAAGCGTTAAAGTAGATTATAACCTGTCGCCAGGTAACTCAATATCCAAGGACAACTTTTCAGGGTAAACAGTATTCAACCCAAATTATATACACGTGTTTAAATTCGTTACACATCGCCCTTTATGGGTAAACATTTTGGCCGGTATCGTGCTTGGTGTTATCATCTTTTTCATTTTTGTGCTTTCGCTGAACTGGTGCACACATCACAATGAATCGATGACGGTGCCGGCTGTAACAGGCAAATCGCTCGATGCTGCCGAAAAGATACTGGACAAAGCAGGATTTGAATTGGTAATCCAGGATTCTATTTACACAGACACGACCAAACCACTGACGGTACTAAAACAAATCCCCGAAGCCGACGAACTCGTCAAGATCAACCGGAAAGTATTCTTAACGATCAACAGGGCCGTACCACCCATGGTAGATATGCCCAACCTGATCAGTACAAGTTCGCGCAGCGCACAAATGACATTGGAAAATGCCAATTTGAAAATGGGACCTGTCACCTATAAAACAAGTTTTGCCAATGATGCGGTACTGGAACAATTATACAATGGCTCGGCGATCACGCCCGGCACTAAAATTCGTATGGGGTCCACTATTTCATTGGTTATTGGTAATGGGGTAGGGTTGGAGCAGTTTGTGGTTCCTTCATTGATCGGTCTTACCTATTGCGATGCGAAATCCTATTTACAGGAACATGGTCTCGCAGTGGGGTCTGTTATTGCCGAAGGAATAAAAGATACCTGCAATGCTTATATCTACCGGCAAAGCCCGGAGAAATATGACCAGGACAGGAAATTCCGTTATATCAGGTCGGGCCAGTTGATGGACCTTTGGTTGCAGGAAGAAAAACCCGGGATTGATAGTATCACGGCGCCTCCACTGACCGAATAAATAATACATAAATTTGCAGTATGCAAACTATAACTGTAGAAGAATTAAAGAAACGGCTGGATGCCGGGGAAAAATTAAACATTGTCGATGTTCGTGAACCACACGAGCATGCCGAATTTAATATAGGTGGGACACTCATACCATTGGGTCATATACAAACTATGCAGGTGGATGAGATCGAAGATCTCAAAGACCAGGAAGTCATTGTATACTGCCGTAGTGGTAACCGCAGCGGGCAAGCCTGCCAGGTACTCGATATGCTTGGATTCACCAACACAAAGAATGTTGTGGGTGGAATGCTGGCATGGCAGGATAAATTCGGCAGCTAGGGAGGTTTTAGATGTGGACTTATTGGTTGATTCACCATTCATAATTTATAATTCATAATTATGAATTATAGATTATGAATGGTGAATCTAAATCCCAACACCCAACACATCCTACAGCTTGATATTCACTCCCACCACATAATTCCTTCCTGCCATCGGGAAATAATAATTATCGGGCGTTACGGTTCCATCATACACATAGCTGTAAGTATAACCATTCGGTTCATACTTTTTATCGAATGCATTATTCACCTGTGCAATGATCTTCCATTCGTGAAATAACTTATTATGAAAGCTCAGGATCACCCGCACATCCTGGGTATAATAGGCATCCAGTTTCCTGTTATTGTCCTGCGTGTTGTCGAGGTATTGTTTACCGACATACTTGCTAAGGAAACTGATCTCGATGTTTTTCGAGGGTAAAATATTTACAGTAGCTCCACCGATCACGGAAGGAGAAAAAGCAATGCTGGTGTTTTTGTGATCGATGGCCTGCTGGCCGATCCATTCAAAGGAGGCATCGTACTCATCCAGGAATTCTGTAAAGGATTTGATCTTGTTCTGACTGAAACTCAGGTTAGCAACGGCGTTGATCCATTTGGCAAAAACATAACCGCCCTGCAATTCGATACCGGCACGGTGACTATGGGGCACATTGAGCCTGGTGTAAGCTCCTACATCGTTGATCATACCGGTAGGCACCAGTTGATCTTTGTATAACATGTAGTATAAAGTAAGCCCTGCTTGCCAGTTGGTGGTTTTCTTTTCAATTCCTGTTTCGAAATTGTGCAGTGTTTCCTGTTTGGGTTGTGAAGCGGTGCTGGCTTCAAAATCATCACGGTTAGGTTCCTTGTTGGCTAATGCATAGCTGATATAGGTCTGCCAGCCATTCTTATTATAACTAATACCTGCTTTGGGATTGATAAAATCAAATTTCCGGTTGATGAATAAAGAAGGATTATCATCGAAACCATTCATACGGTGTTGTACATGACGGTATTGAAGATCGGTAAACAGGCTCCAGTTACTTGTCCATTCATATTGCCATTTTGCATATCCATTAATATCCGATTTACGCGCATCCACATTGTAATATTCATAATCCTTGTCAAACCCATATTGCGCCCAGATCACATTTCCATGATGATTACCATCATAGGTTGTCCAGCTACCGCCGATAGTAAATGTTGTTTTATTCTTTTGGTATTGAGCAGAAGCTACCTGCCCATAGTAATAGTTATCGAGCCATCGTTGTCTTACCAGGTCGGTTTCATCGATGGTAGTGCCGCCAATCACGGGGTCAGGTAAACCATATTTGGAAAATGCTTCCCCGCCTTTATAATTTTCATAATAACCCAATCCCCTTGTCAGGAAAGCGGCTGTATTAAAGTTCCAGTTGCTGTTGATGGTGGTATTAAAGAATAACTGGTAATGCGTTTGTGTATAATTATCCGTTTCATTATCATACGGAGCGCCGGGTTTATCAGTGCCGCTGGAATTATAGGTCCTGTCGGCTTTCAATAAACTTTCAGGTACGCCGTTCCAGGCCTGGTATGTTTTTTCTTTTCCTGAAAATACATTGAAACGAAGGGTAGATTTTCCAGCCAGGTAAGCGCCGGATAGATAAAATGATTGCAGGTTGCTGCTGGCCCTGTCGATATAGCCATCGCTTGCCACACGGCTCAGGCGTACATCGAGTGTAAAATGATCGTCGATCAATCCGCTTCCAGCTTTTACCGTATTCTTCCAGGTGTTGAATGATCCATAGCTGTTGTTGATCTCTGCATACGGCTGGCTGTTGAATTCATTGGTAGAAAGACTGATGGTTGCACCAAATGCACCGGTGCCATTCGAGGAAGTACCTACGCCACGTTGTACCTGGATCGAATTAACGGAAGAAGCAAAATCGGGCAGATCGACAAAAAATGTTCCCTGGCTTTCTGCATCATTGTAAGGAATACCGTTCAACGTTACATTGACGCGTGTAGCATCGGTGCCACGGATACGGATACCGGTATAACCTACGCCATTACCTGCATCGGAGTTGATAACTACAGAGGGGGTCTGATTAAGGATAAACGGAAGGTCCTGTCCCAGGTTTACTTTTTCAATCTGTTGTTTGTTCAGATTGGTCCTGGTAAAAGGTGCTTTGTCATTGGCGCGGATGGCCTTAACCTCTACCGGTGTCAATACATAAAAACTGTCGCTGACTATGTTCTTTTGCTGCGCCATTATAGTGGCGGTAGTCAAAACGGAACAAGTTAGCATAATGATCCTCTTCATTTTTTTGGGTTTAAAAAATTAAAAAATGAAGGGAAATGCTGTTTGAAGAAAGGGGAAACGAACTGATCTCCTTCCCTGCGCAGGCATTACCCTGATCAGGTTTACGGGTATTATCTCAGCCGGCTACCTGAGAATCAGGCAGCAAGCACCCCGGGAACGCTGAAAAACTTAATTGTAGGAATAAGAACTGGTGCAAAAATAATAGAAAAAACATTATCACGATTGTAACTTTTGAATACGTTCCCCCGTATCACTCCAAACCATTTGTTTATGAAAAGGATCATTCTTGGCTTTTTAACCCTTATTGCTTTCCAGGGGATGGCTTTCTCTCAACTTACCGTCAAAGACCCCAATGCACAGGTCCGCGAGGCCAAAAACTTTACCGGGATCAGTGTATCCAGTGCCTTTGACGTTTACCTGATACAAAGTAATGAAGAAGCGGTAGCTGTAAGCGCTACTGATGACAAACTGCTTAACCGTATTGTCGTTAAAGTGGAGAATGGAATCCTGAAAATAGGATTGGATAAAGGCTGGAAACTGAACCTGGGTAATAAAAAACTGAAAGCTTATATCTCTTTCAAGACATTGAGCAAATTAGATATCAGTGGTGCTTGTAATGTGAGGGCAGAAGGCGTTATCAAATCGGATGAATTAAAAGTAGTGATGTCGGGGGCCAGTGATCTGCGGGCAAAATTCCAGGCAGATAAATTACTGGTGAATCTGAGTGGAGCTTCTGATGCAACGTTTACCGGCAATGCTTCCAATTTGAAAATAGATGCAAGCGGGGCGAGCAAGTTCAAGGGATTTGAGTTGGCGACCGACTTCTGTATTGCCGATGCTTCGGGCGCCAGTGATATCCGTATTACAGTAAATAAAGAGTTATCGGTGCATGCTTCAGGTGCGAGTGATATTGATTATAAAGGAGAATGTGTGATCCGTGATATGCATTCGAGTGGTGCGAGTAGTGTGTCGCGTAAATCGTAAAGATTCTGATACATCGGGGTCTCGAAGAGACCCCGGGACGGTCACTTCGAAGGTCTAATGAGATTTTATTGTAATAGCTGTTCTGACTGAACAGCTTTTTTATTCCTACGCATCGGGGTCGCTTCGCAGACCCCGCTGGGACGGTCGCTTCACAGACGATGATTGATGGTCGTTTCCAGATTTGGCCGGGACGATTGCTTCACTGACCGCAATAGGATAGTCGCTTCGAGACCTGATGAGATGATCGTTTCGCAGAGCCCTGTGGGACCTTTACTAAACTTGTACAGCAACAGTCGGAAATATTCTTTTCCTTCAATATTCAGCAGGTGTCCCAGCGGGGTCTGCGAAGCGACCCCGCTGCGTCAGTTAGTACATCCTTTTTTATTCACCCTCAGACCTGCATAAAAACCCCGCTATATCAGTTGTGATATCTCTTCTCGCATGTAGAATTTAATACCCGGTTTACTAAAAGACCATTTCCACTGCGTTTCCTTCTTATTGGTTCAGTCTTTGATCTCTTTATAATCGGCAACGATTTGCTCACTAAACTTCCGGTTATGACATTTAACGATCACTGGCCATGTATCGAAGCCTGCAATAAATGTATCGCGTTTTGCAATCACTGCATGGTTTCCTGCCTCGAAGAAAAAGAGATTGATAAAATGCGCGACTGTATCAGGCTCGATCTGGAATGCATCCATATCTGTAAAGCGGCCATAGACTTTATGAGCACAGATAGTAATTATGTGTCGGAGATTTGCCAGTTATGCGCCGAGATCTGCCAGGCTTGTGCCGATGAATGCAGTAAGCATGATATGGATCATTGCCGCGAATGCGCAACTGCCTGTAAGGAATGCGCCGAAGAATGTATGAATATGGTATAATGGAATGGGATCGGGTTTTTTTTAATACTTTCATTTGCGCTTTAATTTGGCTGGTTAATGAGTTGCCCTTACCTTTGCACCCCTACCGGGATAAAAGGAAAGATGAGCAGGAAGGTAGCGGAAGACATAAGATACAGAGGATCAGGGCAGAGTGAGAATGAAAAAGACAGTATATAACCTTTATATCGCGAAGTAGAGCAGCGGTAGCTCGTCGGGCTCATAACCCGAAGGTCGGGAGTTCGAACCTCCCCTTCGCAACCAGGGAATCCGCCGGAAGGCGGATTTTTTATTTTTAATAAGAAATGAGGGGAATGTAGAATGTAAAATCTAAAATGTAAAATGTAAAACGGCCTGCTTCAGGCAGTACTTTACATTTTAGATTTTACATTCTACATTTTACATTTTGGCTCTTATTTCTGATTCTATATGAAAGCAGGATTCGTCAACATATTCGGCCGGCCCAACGCCGGTAAGAGCACCCTTCTCAATGCGCTGATGGGCGAGAAACTGGCCATTGTATCACCGAAAGTTCAAACCACCCGCCATCGTATCAAAGCTATCATGACCGAAAAGGATTACCAGGTCATTCTCTCCGATACACCCGGTATTATCGAACCCAAATATAAACTGCATGAAAAAATGATGCAGGCGGTAAAAGGAGCCCTGGAAGATGCTGATATCGCCCTGCTGATCGTGGATGTCAATGAGAATTGGGAAGAAGTCAATACTATTTTCGAGGCACTGAAATTACGTGTACCGGCGATTGTAGTGATCAATAAGATCGATCGTGCCTCACAGGAAAAGATCAAAGAAGCAGTTGCTTTTTTTGAAAGCAAAAAGTATTGTAAAAAAACGATCACTATTTCCGCGCTCAGCGGGATCAACCTGAAGAATTTCCTGAAACCTATTCTTGAATTATTGCCGGAAGGCGAACCGTTTTATAGCAATGATGATATCAGCGATCTGCCCACCAAATTCTTTGTCAGCGAACTGATCCGCGAAAAGATCTATGAACTCGCAGAAGATGAAATTCCTTATCATACCGCTGTCCTTATCCGCGAATTCAAGGAAAAGACCACCCTGGTAAAAATCGTAGCCGATATCATCGTTCATCGCGAAACGCAGAAAGTGATCCTGATCGGGCAAAAAGGAAGTATGATCAAAAAGATTGGTTCCGAATCCCGGAAAGATATCGAGGCGTTTATCGGCCAGCAGGTATTCCTCGAACTGTTTGTCAAGGTAAAACCCAAATGGAGAGAAAATGACCAGCAGTTAAAAGAGTACGGCTATTCATGAGCTGTATAAAAACGAGGGCATCTGCGTATATATTTGAAAACCTTGATGCCGTCTGTAACTTTTCACAAGAAGAATCCTGTTGAAAAAAATATAGCTGATGGGTAATTGGATAATTTTTCCCGAATCTTCAAATCTCCAAATCACTTCATTTTTCACCCCCTTACCAGACTTTGTTTACCTTTGCAGCCCATTATCAGAAGGTAGTGGATAAAGCCGATTTATTATGTCAGGATTTACAGTAGCCATTGTGGGAAGACCGAATGTAGGAAAGAGCACTTTGTTCAACCGTTTGCTGGAACAGAGAAAGGCTATCGTAGACGACGAAAGCGGCGTTACCCGCGACCGCCAGTACGGGGTCAGCGATTGGAACGGCAAGACATTCAATGTGATAGACACAGGAGGGTTTGTTCATGGCAGCGAGGATGTCTTTGAAAAAGAGATCGCCAAACAGGTGCTGGTAGCCGTGGAAGAGGCCAATGCCATCATATTTATGGTTGATGCCCATACCGGCATGACCAATCTCGACGATGCCATGGCTGATGTATTGCGCCGCAGTACCAAACCGGTTTTTCTGACCGTGAACAAGGTGGATAATAACGACAGGATGATGGAAGCCTCGGAGTTTTACAGCCTCGGTTTTGAGCACGTATTCTTTATGGCTGCTGCCAGTGGCAGCGGTACCGGCGAACTGCTCGATTCAGTAGCCGCATTGATCCCTGAAGAATCTGCCGAAGAGATCGAGGCGTTGGCCGATCTGCCTAAGATCGCGATCATTGGTCAGCCTAACGTGGGTAAATCATCTTTGCTGAATGCATTGGTGGGACAGGAGAGAACTATTGTCAGCGATATTGCAGGCACTACACGCGATACGATCCATACACACTATAAATTATTCCAGAAAGAATTTGTACTTATCGATACGGCCGGTATACGCCGCAAAGCGAAAGTGCATGAGGACCTTGAATTTTATTCTGTAATCCGTGCTATCAAAGCCGTGGATGAAGCCGATGTATGTATGTTATTACTCGATGCGGAAAAAGGTATCGCCGCGCAGGACCTGAATATCTTCAGCCTCGCTACCCGCAAGGGAAAAGGCGTGGTGGTATTGGTGAATAAATGGGACCTGCTGAAAAAAGAAACCAATACCGCGAAAGAATACGAGGATGAGTTGAAGAAAAGACTGGCTCCTTTCTCCGATGTGCCGATCCTTTTTGTTTCTGCGAAAGAAAAAACAAGGATCTTTAAAGCGATTGAAATAGCGCTCGAAGTATATGAGAACCGTAGCCGTAAAGTGCCGACTTCTGCATTAAATGATACGATGCTGAAAGCAGTGGAAATGTATCATGCACCGGTAGTACGCGGGCATCCTATCAAAATAAAATATGTAACGCAATTGCCGACGGCTGTTCCATCTTTTGCGTTCTTCTGCAATTTCCCCGATGATATTAAAACGCCGTATAAAAACTATCTCGAAAATCAATTACGTAAGCAGTTTAATTTTAGCGGCGTACCGATCAGGCTGTTCTTCCGGAAAAAATAACTTTGTAAAGTCGTTTTTTAAATGTTAGGTGTTAAGTTTTGAGTGTTAAATGTGAAGATAATAATGTGAGCAACTATTTTTTGGTAATGAACAATAAACTGTTTCGATTTTCATTACCACCTACCACCTAATATAAAAACATCGCTGCAATATGATGAAAATCTCCCAAGAAGAGGAGATTTTTCTATTTTATAGATGATGGTTTTCACCGGGTTTTGAAAGTGATGGTTACTAATTTGCCTGCGTAATCATTACTGATATGAAACCCTTTCTTGTCCTTTTATTTTTTATTCATCCATACATAGTTACCGCTGCACTTTTTACCTGGGATGGTGAAGCAGGTGATGGCCTTTGGTCAACTGCTACCAACTGGAGTAATAATCTGGTTCCATCTTCGGGCGATGATGTGTTATTGGATAATTCATTGCTTGCAGGAAATTATAGTGTGAGGTTGCCCGGCGGAACAATCAGCGTTACTCTTCTTACTATTAGTATTACTCCTGCAGGGTCGAATACTATTGTCTTGTTATTGCCTGCATCCAATACGGCCAACCCGGGTTTGCTGATCACCGGTATTGGTGATGCGCTGCTGATCAACCGGGGAGGAATATTGAAAAACTCTTCCGGAGTTTCGCCGGGTTCAGGAATTGTTATTAATAATAATTTCCGTATAAATAATGGAGGAAGATACATTCATAATACAAGCAGCGGTAATGCGGGTATTGTTGCAAAATTATCTGCCGCCGCTGGTACGGAGAAAGGCATTTTCGAATATGATATTCCGTTTGCCAGCAATACCATTTCTTTAAGCGGGCGTACCTATGGCACATTAGAATTGTCTGCTGCGGCCAATGGAGGAATGGCCATTTATATCGGTAGCGGAGCTATGCCACTGGTTATTAAAGGTGATCTGGATATACATGCCGGTGCCAGTTTTAAGATAAGTATGACAGCAGATTGTATTATCGGGGGAAATTATAACCAGTCGGCTTCTTCTGTTTTCGACCTGCAAAGTGCAACAGGTAATAATAATATAAAAATTGGCGGAACTGTTTTTTCACAGGGTACGCTGACCAAATCGGGAACCGGCTTGCCGGTGATAGAATTTAATGGCACCGGTAACCAGGATCTAACTATAAAAGGTTTGTTTATCAATAACGTGATGGTAAGAGTGAACAATCCTGCCGGCGTGACATTGTTATCTTCCCTGTCTATTCCTTTTCATTTGCAACTTATCAGCGGGAAAATAAGAACATCGCCTGACAATCTATTGACGATGGTTGCAGGTGGTATAGCTACAGGAGGCTCGGCGAATAGTTTTGTAGAAGGCCCGATGAGAAAAGCAGGTAATGATGCTACATTTCTGTTTCCGGTAGGCAAAGGATCGATCTATGCACCGGTTGAATTTCATTGTACAGGTATGGCCGCCACCGATACGATATTGGCTGAATACATCCGTGCGAATCCGCAATCGGTATATGGGATCAATTATGAAAGCCTGTCCCCTCCGCTGCAATTCGATCATATAAGTTATGTTGAATACTGGATCCTTCGCAAAACAGCAGGAATTGTATTGCCAATGGAAGTTACTCTGACAGTAACGCCGTATAGTTTTTCAAAAAATATGAATAGCGTATTTGTAGCACGATACAATACAAACGAGATGCAGTGGAAAAATTGCGGTATGCCGGTTATTACTGCCAGCGCTCCTTCACCTCCGTATGTTACAGGAACTGTCACCAGCGCAAGCATCAGCGGCGACGGTGCATTTACATTATATACAAATGAACATTACCCTGATAATCCGCTTCCTGTCAGGCTGATGAGTTTTTCTGTTTCCAGTAATAGGGAAGGTAAACCTTTATTGCAATGGCAGTTGAGTGATAATGACAGGGGTGTTGTTGTATTTGACCTGCAAAGGGCTGGTGCGGATCATTTATTCAGAACGATTGGTGTAAAGCAAAACGAGATATCCAACAATTTTTATTCATATATCGATAAAGAGGCGAAGACAGGAATAAATTATTACCGGTTAAAAATAATGGACAGCGATTATGATATAAGCTATAGCAAAATTGTTGCCTGGCAGGGGAGTAATGAATTGATCTTTACCGGATCGTTTATTAATGATGAGATAAGAGCGGGATTATTTGCCGAAAGAGCTCGTGTCATACAATTATTCCTTTCTGATAGGGAGGGAAGACTATTGAAACAGGAGAAGCATTTCTTGAATAAGGGGAGGAACAGCTTAATTATACCAACAGATCATCTTCCTGTAGGTATCTATTTTCTCTGGGGAATTAGTGAGGGTCAAAAAACAAATGTGATGCGAATGGTGAACTATTGATCCTCCGCGGTTCTCTGTGTATTCTCTGGGGTTCTCTGCGGTATATGCCCTGTAGTAAGATATCAGATTAAAGTATTTAGTATTCAGAACTCATGAATAGAATCTCTCCGGCAAGAATTATACGCAGAGGGCCACGGAGGATACACAGAGGACCGCAGAGTTTATACGCCTAATCTTTTCCGGATGCCAGCCACTTGTTTGGTGAAGGTTTTCAATCCCTCCTGTTGCTGATTGATAAAGGAATTGTCTTTCAGTTTCCCAATCACTTTTTCCATTTCCTTTTCGGATTCATACACCATCTTGCGGAACCCGCTTTCATAATCTTTGGCGCGGGATTCATAGATGCCTTTGACGATCCATGCCTTGGTGGCAACAGCTTCTTCCAGTAACTGACCGAATACCTGTTTAGTGAATTTCGCAGGGGTTAGTGACATGATCTCGAGTAAAGAAGCCAATGCATGCTGTAATTTTAATTGTGGGTATTGCCGGCTATGATCATTGTAGAAATGATGAACTTCATCCCAGCTATTCACCTTGCCTTGTTTGATCTGCCGTAATAATTTATTTACTTCCGGTTTGGGGATCAGTTGCCCGCCGATATTGGACCATTGGGTACGCTCCGATTTTGCAACCAGCTTGCTGATATCTTCAAATGAAGTGATCTTTTCTTTTTCAATAAACTCTACCAGCTGAGCAATGCCATGATACCTGATCAATTGTTTAAATAAATGATAAGCTTCCGGTACTTTTATCAACTGCACTTTACGGTTACTGTTCTCTACGCCTTCCGCCAGGATCTCTGTTTTACCGAGATCGGCTTTTTGTTCCAATAACTTTTCACCTGTTTTGATAGCCTGCTCATCCGTTAATTTCTTTCCCTGGCTTTGTCCAACAGATTTTTTAAGAACAGTCAGCGCATCAAACATTTCATTTACACTATCAGGCGCGAGAAAATCGTATTCGAGGTATTGTGTTTTATCAAGTCTCCTGTCACGGCTCTCATACTTGCCGGAGTTGCGGGCCAGGGCATACATGTTGTACATGAACCAATAGCCGGGCATAATGATCAGCTTATCCTTGCTCACATCGTTGCTCACCAGTGAAAATGGAAGTGTGATATTCAGTTCGGCAGGAAAATCGCCTTTGGCAATCAAGGTGAAGCCGGCAAACCTGGAATTATGTTTCAGGCTCACACAAAGTCCCGGCCAGAAGCCACGACCCGCAATGATCTCGCCATCGGCGCTTCTTGAATTATGATTGGAGCCGATCGTAGCGCCCGCTGCCATATTGCTTTGACCCATTACCAGCGCCGCACATAAAAATGAATTGTTATGGTGCTGTTCATGCGCCGGGAAGATCATGGAATTGAGAACTTCGCAACAGGAGATCGTAGAATTTTCTCCGAGATAAGAATTGATCAGCCGTGCACCATATTTTAACTGCGAATAAGATGCCAGTACAAAACGAACGGCTTTCACGCCATAGAATATACGGCAGCCAAATCCTACAATGCCATTCACCAGTTCACAACCCTCACCAATTTGTGTAGGCGCTTCGGGAGAAGAATTGATGGTGAGGTTCTTTAATTTATTAGCGCCTTTGATATATACATCGGTCCCGATCCAGGCGTCTTTAATGATCCGGGTATTTTTAATTACTGAGCGATCACCGATCTTTCCATAATATCCTCTTTGTTTATCGAACTGTTTCTCGGTAAACTCTTTGAATTTTTCCATCAGTGCATCGTCATCGCGGTGACGTGTCCAGAGATATGCATCGCCGGGGAGCATGCCGTTGTAAGGAAGAATATTCCGTGCGCCGTTCTCATTGCAGAGCTCCAGCCAGATACGGATCGATTCTTTTTCTCCTTTTTTGATGATGCCATTCCCGAATTTTGAGTGATCGGAAACTTCTATTTCATTTACATTGGTGATCGTGACCTCGCTGCCGATGATATAATGACTGAGGTAATTGACATTATTGATCACGACATTGTCACCAATATCACAACTGATGATCGAGCTATTATAAAGACCTACGGGTAATCTTACATCATGAAACTCCAGGAACAAAGGTTCCAATTTACCAATACGCACCCATCCATAAAACCGGCAATTACTGACCAGGCGTGGATCGAACGGATCGGATACTTCTACCATCTTCCAGTTATCCGATGTATTATTATTGGCGATCAGTATTTTTATTTCTTTGGGAGACAACTTTCGGTAACTGATGCCACTGCGGTTTTGTTTATTGCGCAGGTAATATTCATCTTTTCCTTTAGGAATATATTCTTTTGCTACAAAATTGTAACCCAGGGAAGAAACAGGCTGTTTGTTGATCTGGTTCATGAGAGGAAGTTACAAAGGTTTGAGGGTTTAAATCGCTTAAAGGTTTAAGGGTTGAGCTACTCTCTTAAACCATTAAACCTTTAAACGATTTAAACTCCTAAACGTCTATTCAACCGTTACACTCTTGGCAAGATTTCTTGGTTTGTCTACATCGCATCCGCGGGCGATGCCGATATAATATGCCAGCAATTGCAAAGGAACCACGCTGATCATTGGCGCTACAATCTCATCGGCTTCCGGGATGATCATGACATCGTCAGAAAGACTGGTTGATAATTCATCGCCTTCGGTAATAACCGAAATCACCTTTCCTTTACGCGCTTTGATCTCCTGCATATTACTTACCACTTTATCATGATAAGCATCTTTGGTCGCGATAAACACCACCGGCAGCGTTTCATCTACCAATGCAATAGGACCGTGTTTCATTTCTGCGGCAGGATATCCTTCAGCATGTATATAAGAGATCTCTTTTAATTTCAATGCACCTTCCAGGGCAACGGGGAAGTTATAACCACGCCCGAGATACAGGAAGTCATCAGCGTCTTTATATTTTTCAGCAAGCGCTTTATACTGATCGCTGTTCTTCAGTACCCAGGCTACTTTCTCCGGTACTTCATTGAGTTCTTTCAGCAATAACATATAGCGTTCATGCGTGATCGTCTTTTTGATATGAGCGATCTTCAATGCCGTCATTGTAAGAACAGCCAATTGCGCCGTAAACGCTTTGGTGCTGGCCACACCGATCTCCGGACCTGCGTGTGTATAAGCACCACCGTGAGAAGCGCGGGCAATGGAAGAACCTACTACATTCACGACACCAAGAATAATCGCTCCTTTTGATTTTGCAGTTTCTATCGCTACCAGTGTATCAGCTGTTTCACCACTTTGTGAAATAGCAATGATCACATCGCCTTCGCTGATAACGGGGTTACGGTAGCGGAATTCGGAAGCATATTCTACTTCCACATTCAACCGGCACAATTCTTCAAAAATATATTCTGCCACCAGGCCGGCATGCCAGCTCGTGCCACAAGCGATCATTACAATACGTTTGGCATCTTTTATCTGCGTGGCATATTGCTCGATACCGCTCATAGTAATGGTGCCGGCATCAGCATCCAGTCTTCCGCGCAAGCAATCATAAATGGTCTGGGGTTGTTCAAATATTTCTTTCAGCATGAAATGTTCATAACCACCTTTCTCAATAGCTGCCAGTTCCAGGTCAAGCTTTTGAACATAAGGAGTTAATTTTTCATTGCCGAGATTTTTTAAGATCAGTTCATCAGGCTTGATGATAGCGAGTTCATAATCGTTTACATACACCACTTCCTTGGTATATTCGAGCATAGGCGATGCATCCGATCCGAGGAAATGTTCACCTTTCCCTACGCCGATCACCAGCGGACTTCCTTTTCTTGCGGCAATGATCGTATCGGGTTCATCGGCATCCAGTAATAAAATAACATAAGCGCCGACTACTCTTTTGAGTGCGATGCGTACCGCTTCTTCAAGGGAGCATTTATTATTGGTCTTGATCTCTTCAATAAAATTGAGCAATACTTCTGTATCGGTATCACTTTTGAACGTATAACCTTTCTTCAGTAATTCATTCTTGAGTTGGGAATAATTTTCAATGATCCCGTTGTGGATCATGGCGAGTTTACCGCTGGCAGATTGATGAGGGTGTGCATTACGGTCGGAAGGTTCGCCGTGTGTGGCCCAGCGGGTATGACCGATACCAACATTGGCATGCAGGTTTTTGCCGACGATACTATCTTCCAGTTCGGCTACCTTGCCCTTTTTTTTATATACTTTGATTCCTCCGTTCTGGAGTGCCACACCGGTGCTATCATAGCCACGGTATTCAAGTCTTTTTAATCCTTTGATAATGATGGGATAAGCTTCTCTGGGTCCGGTATAACCGACGATTCCACACATAATGGTGAGATAGTTTAGTCTGCAAAGGTATAAATTCCTGAATATGAAACAACAGGTGGGCGGCCCGGCAGCCGGGAGTTGACAGTTGGCAGTCAGAGATTGATAGAAGTAATATCCTGATTGCTCAGGGAAAACAGGTATTTCTTATCCAGAGAGGCTGGTTGATTAAAGTAGTTTGCCGCTGAGCAGCATAAACGCAACGGAGAAATAGATCACCAGGCCGGTCACATCCACGAGCGTGGCCACGAAGGGCGCGGAACTGACGGCAGGGTCAGCGCCCAGTCGTTTGAGGATCAAGGGAAGCATACTACCGGATAAAGTTCCCCAAAGGACCACACCCAGCAGCGTGATACCTACCACGATACCGATCGACATCCAATGGTCGCCATATAATTCAGGGGCAAAAGAGTGCCAGGCAAAAATTCGCAGGAAACCGATCAGGCCCAGTACGGTGCCGAGGAGCAGACCGGAAATGATCTCCCGCCGCATCACGCGCCACCAGTCACGGATGGTGATCTCCCCGACAGCCAGCGCCTGTATGATCAGGGTGGAAGCCTGGGAACCACTGTTACCACCGCTTGAAATGATCAGCGGAATAAACAGTGCCAGTACCACCGCTTTTTTAATTTCATCTTCAAAAAAACTCATCGCGGTAGCGGTCAGCAATTCACCTAAAAATAAAACGACCAGCCATACCACTCGTTTTTTGAACAACTGGAAGATGGGCATTTCCAGGTAGGGATGATCCAGGGCTGCGGTACCACCGATCTTTTGAATATCCTCGCTGAATTCTTCACTCGCTACCCACAGGATATCATCGATCGTAACGATACCTAATAATTTATTGCTTTTGCTGACAACGGGCAATGCCACGCGGTTATTCATCTTAAACACTTCGCTGGCCGTTTCCTGGTCATCATAGGCATTCAGGGAAATGACCCGGTCGTCCATCAGCTCCTGTACTTTTTTATCAGGCGTGTTCAGGATGAATTCCTGTATGCGGATATCATCGAGCAATTCACCTTTTTCATTGATCACATAGATCACGTTGATCGTTTCACTGTCCTTGCCATACTTTCGGATCATGGCAAATGCTTCTTCGATCGTATTGTTGGGATAGACATATACATAATCGGGCGTCATCAAACGACCGATACTGTTATCAGGATAACCGAGCAGGGAAAGGGTGATCTTGCGTTCTTCGGGATCGAGCAGTTTGATCAGTTCGCGTACTGCGCTGCTGGGCAATTCTTCGAGAAAATCGGTACGGTCATCCGCCGGCAATTCATTCAGCAGGGAAGCGATCGTGTTGGGAGGCAGTGTCTGAATGATCCTTTTTTGCGTAGGGAACTCCAGGATCTTGAATACGCTGGCGGCACGGTGCACCGACATATTTGCTACGATCTGGCTTTCATAATCAGGAAATTCATAGATCAGGTCTGCCACATCGCTGATATTCTGGTGATTCAGAAAATCCTTTATCTGCAGCTTATCTTCTGTACGGATGATAGCTTCAAATTGTTCGTTGAGCGAAGGTTTCAGGTCCATTTCTTCCTGCATGCCGCGAAAATACGAAATACGATGTACGAAAACAGGAGATATATGTTAAGTGTAAGTTGTTGAAAAGATCAGCTGTTATATGCGGAGTGCGACCACCTTGTCATTGCGGGCATTTTTCCATCAAACCGTCGTACGCCGCACATCTTACACCGTACATATAAAACCAGTTGCTATATTTGAGCCCATACTTCTTATTTCTAACTTCGTACTTACTCATGATACTTCCTTTTCTTTTCATAGCACCTGCAGGCGATAACGGGCGCGGCGTGTTTACGTCGGAGCCTATCGAAGAAGATACTGTTATCGAAATTTCCCCGGTTATTGTTATGAGCCGTGATGACCGGCGCTTACTGGACCAGACATTGCTGCACGATTATATTTTTGAATGGGGAAAGAATAACGACCAATGTTGCATGGCGCTTGGATATATCCCGATGTATAATCATTCATTTCGTTCGAACTGCGAATACGAAATGGATTTTGAGAACCAGGTAATGCGGATCAAAACCGTGCGGTATATCAAGGAAGGAGAGGAGATTTTTATTAATTACAATGGCGACTGGAATAATAGCAAACCACTCTGGTTTGATGCCAAATAAAAAAGCCCGTCACGAAATGACGGGCTTTCGATATCGTAAAGATCTTATTGGAATTTTATCTGTGACCTGATCTCACCGGTTGGATAGGTTGCTGTATTTACACGTACATAGTACAGGTAATTGAGCAAGGTCTGTTGTTTGAATTTGGATTCATCCACATTGAAATTGCCGGAGTAAGAACCGGAAGCCTGTGCGCCTGTCAATGTAATGGACTGAATAGCGGGTGCCAGTGCGCCTGCCGATGTCAGTGCTGCATAGCCAACCGGTGCCGGACCGTGAATGCCGATGCTGGTGGGTGCTCCTGATAAATTCGTCCATTTGATAGTATAGTTCAGCACTTTCACTCTTTTATCATAATATACTGTCAGCGTACCCGTACCTGTAGAGGCACTTGCGGGAACAGACTGGGCACCCGTCATCGGGATATCCGTTTTTGTATACACATTTACTCTATCTTTTTCCGAATCTTTTTCGCAGGAAGAAATGCCCGTGAACAAGGCAAAACAAAGGGAAGCCAGCGCAGTTAGTTTGAGCAGTTTCATGGTTGCATGATTTGAAGTAAAAATAAGGGATTTTTGTATTTGACAATCCGATTCGCCTTTTTTTTACCCCTGTCATGAGAAAAGCCCGGACAGTGGATTGAGCACTATCACGGGCTTTTGGAAAACTATTTCTACAAAGTGATTTACAAGGTTTTCTACTTAGCGGATCATGATTTTTTGGGTAGTGACCGGGTTGCCATTATCAGTGACCCGTAAAAGGTACATGCTGTTGGCTCCTTGTTTTACGGCATGCTGAATGCTGGTTACCTGTCCTGCGCTCATGCGGCCGATATGCTGAACCGATAAGATCTTTCCGGCCAGGTCGATCACATACACCGAAGCATCAGTCAGTACCGAAGAAGATTGTATGTTGATCGTGCTGCCTGTAACAATCGTAGGAAACACTTTGATCTCGTTAACTGCTGTGCCGTTTGTATTGATCGTTACCAGGTCAGAATATGTGATCACATCGCTCATATCTTTTGTCTTTAAGCGGTAGTATGATTTACCGGCAAAGGGCGATTTATCGGTGAAAGAGAAAGCAACAACACCTGCATTGTTCTGTCCTGCTGATCCTTTCACTGTTCCGGCTACTGTAAAGTGTACGCCGTCCTGGCTTTTTTCGATATTGAAATAATCGGGGTCGCTGTCTGAAGTAACAGTCCATTTCAGTTCGGCGGTATTATTTTTTTCTTCACCGGTAAAGGACATCAGTTTCACCGCGAGTATAGATCCATACTGGTAAGCAAAGCTGAGTACGTTA
>CAMLGR010000095.1 GCA_946479615.1 uncultured Bacteroidota bacterium
TTAAAATAAGGATGGCATTATCGGTTACATTTTTCAACAATACTTCGATCCATTGACCGGTAAATAATTCAGTGATCGCTGTACCAAACATACAGATGATCATGAAAATGAATAAAGGGTTGGCCAGTGATTTATACATTTCGCCGGTGGAAACACCACTCGACACTCTTTCCGTGGGAGGAAATTGTTGTTTGCTGAAGATAAAACCGTACAGTACTGCCGGTATGATCATCATGCCTACCTGGATCTGCCAGCCGATCGCCGCTTTATCAAAGAAATATACCAGTAACGTTCCGATAACGATTCCCCCGGGAAACCATAAGTGAAAATGATTCAGTTTGGTGGTTTTATTATCAGGGAAAAGAGCAGTAACAAGCGGGTTGCAGGCTGCTTCTACCGTACCATTGGCAATTCCGATCAATAATGTTGAGATGAATAAGGACCAGAAAGGATTGGAAAAACTTCCTGCAAAAATGGTCAGTACGATTCCTGCAATATGAAAAATAAAGGCCATCACCAGTAATCTTTTCATGCCGATGATATCCACGATCATACCACCGATCACAACGGCTAATGGAAAACCCCAGAATGCGGTAGCGGTGATCGTTCCCAATTCAGCCTTATCCAATTTAAATTCCACACCTAACCTGCTAAGGATACCGGCACGTATACCAAATGAAAGCGAAGTGACTAATAATGCCAGGCAACTGGCAAGGAATAATTGTTTGCGGTTTATGGCTTGCATAATCGTTGAGGGGTTAAAGTGATTCGAAACTTTAGTAGTGCTAAATGTACTATTTTTAAAAAATAAATCTACATTGGCTCATAAATTAATTAAACACAGATAAAAACCTATTAATGGATAGAAAATTACGAATGGGCATGATCGGAGGAGGCCCCGGGGCTTTTATCGGAGCTGTACACCGTATTGCTGCGAATATGGATGGAGAGACTGAAATTGTTTGCGGTGCATTCAGCAGCGATCCTGTAAAATCAAAGCAGGCAGGGAAGCAATTGTATCTGCCGTCAGCGAGATCGTATGGTTCCTATAAAGAAATGATCAAAGCAGAAAAGAATTTATCTGCTAACGAGCGTATGGATTTTGTGAGTATCGTTACGCCGAACCATGTGCATTTTGAACCGGCAAAGCTGGCGCTTGAAAACGGGTTTCATGTGGTGCTCGATAAACCGATCACTTTTAACCTGAAAGAAGCAAAACAGTTGCAGGAAATTGTAAAGAACACCGGCAATTTATTATGCCTGACACATACCTATACCGGTTACCCGATGATCAAACAGGCGCGCCAGATGGTAAAGAACGGCATATTGGGTAAGATAAGAAAAATATATGTTGAATACCCGCAGGGATGGCTGAGCACTTTCCTCGAAGGCAGTGATCAGAAACAGGCATCCTGGCGTACCGATCCCAAACGCAGCGGTATTGCCGGTTGCATGGGAGATATTGGTACGCATGCATTCAATATGGCGGAATATGTATCGGGATTAAAGGTGACAAAGATCTGCGCCGACCTGAATATCGTCGTCAAAGGAAGAAAACTTGACGACGACGGAGCTGTATTGATGAAATTTGATAATGGCGCTACCGGTGTTTTATTTGCTTCACAGATCGCTGCCGGTGATGAGAATAATATCAAGATAAGAGTGTATGGAGAAAAAGGCGGACTGGAATGGCAACAGGATAATGCCAATACATTATTGATAAAATGGCTGGACAAACCGGCCGAGATAATACGCGCCGGTGCCAATTACCCCGGGTTAAGTTCTTTTGCCCTGCATAATTGCCGCACACCCGGCGGGCATCCCGAAGGTTATCTCGAAGCCTTTGCCAATCATTACCGCAATTTTGCTTTATGTATAAAAGCAAAAGCCAATAAGAAAAAACCAAAACCCGAATGGGCCGATTATCCGGGCGCCGAAGAAGGCGTGAGAGGGATGGCGTTTATTGAGAATGTAGTAGCGTCGGGCAAATCAAAAGAAAAGTGGATGGATTTTAAAATATAAATAACCTAAACAAGAAAATGTAAAATGTAGAATGTAAAATCTAAAATGTAAAAGTGAAACTCCGTCGTTAGTACAGTCCTTTTACATTTTACATTCTACATTTTAGATTTTACATTTCAAAAAATCTATAAATGACTACGATCAAAGGCCCCGCTGTTTTTTTAGCGCAGTTCATGGGTGATAAAGCACCTTTCAACAATCTTCGTTCGATCTGTTTATGGGCAGAAGCGCTTGGATTTAAGGGTGTGCAGATACCTACCTGGGACGATCGCTGTATCGATCTGCAAAAAGCAGCAGAAAGCAAAACTTATGCAGATGAAATAAAAGGTATCGTCAATGAATGTGGTCTTGATATCACCGAATTATCCACGCACCTGCAGGGACAACTGGTAGCCGTCAATCCCGCATACGATGCTTTATTTGATGGATTCGCTCCTGAAAAACTCCGTAACAATCCGAAAGCAAGAACGGAATGGGCGGTACAACAATTGAAATGGGCCGCGAAAGCATCGCAGAACCTGGGATTGAATGCACATGCAACGTTCAGCGGCGCTTTATTATGGCATACAGTGTATCCGTGGCCGCAACGCCCATCAGGATTAGTGGAAACAGGATTTAAAGAACTCGCTAAACGCTGGTTGCCCATATTAAATGAATTTGATGCGAATGGTGTGGATGTATGTTACGAAATACATCCCGGTGAAGATCTGCATGATGGGATCAGCTATGAAATGTTTTTAAAGGAAGTCAATAATCATGCGCGCGCTTGTTTATTATACGATCCTTCTCACTTTGTATTGCAATGCCTGGACTACCTGGAATACATCGATATTTATCACGAACGTATCCGTATGTTCCATGTAAAAGATGCCGAGTTCAATCCCACCGGCCGGCAGGGCGTTTACGGTGGTTACCAGTCATGGATCGACCGGGCAGGACGTTTCCGTTCACTCGGTGACGGGCAGGTTGATTTTAAAAGCGTGTTCAGCAAACTCACCCAATACGATTACAAAGGATGGGCGGTGCTGGAATGGGAGTGTTGTATGAAGCATCCTGAAGACGGAGCGGCAGAAGGCGCTGTATTTATACAGGATCATATTATCCGGGTTACGGAAAAAGCATTTGATGACTTCGCCGGCACAGGAAATGATGATAAATTCAATAGAAAAGTATTAGGATTGGATGGAGCGCTTTAATAATTTTATTCCTCAAAATAAACTGTGTATGAAAAAGTCTTTGTTGGTTCTAGTCTCGTTTAGTTTTTTAATGGCCTGTAACAGTGGTGGTGATAAACCTGCCGGTGAAACAAAAAAAGACGATGCTGCTGCAGTATCGGCTGATCTTTCCTCTAATCCCGATTACCAGAAAGGGCTCGACCTGGTGGCAAAAAGCGATTGTCTTACCTGTCATGCTCCTGTTGATAAAATAAACGGCCCTGCGTATAAAGATGTGGCTACCAAATATGCAGGCATGCCTGATACGATCATTACGCACCTGGCGAAAAAAATAATCAGTGGTGGAAATGGTGTATGGGGCGAAGTGCCGATGACACCGCATCCGGGCGTTTCACAAGCCGATGCAGAAGCGATGGTAAAATATGTAATGCTACTTAAATAAAATATACACTATGCACAAGCTCACAACGGTTGCTTTACTCTGTCTTTCTATCGCAGCCTGCAATTCAGAAAGTTCCAAAACAACAGAATCAGCTACAGCAGAGGCTTCACCTGCAACTGCCGACTGGACACCTTTGTTTGATGGCAAGACAACAGCCGGCTGGCACCAGTATGGGGGCGGCACAGAAAATATGGCGTGGAAAGTCGCAGATGGAGCACTCTATGTCGATACTACTGTCAAAGGAGAAGGCAAGGACCTGGTATCCGATGAAGAGTATGATAATTTTGACCTGAAACTGGAATGGAAGATTGCAAAGAACGGAAACAGTGGTATTATCTTTTTTGTAAACGAGGATACCGTAAAATATAAACACACGTTCGAGACCGGGCCGGAAATGCAGGTACTTGACAATGATGGTCATGCTGATGGAAAGATCATCAAACACAGGGCCGGTGATTTGTACGACCTGATCTCCTGCCGCAAGGAAACGGTGAAACCGGTAGGTGAGTGGAACGAAGCGGAAATAAAATCACTGAATGGCAAACTCGACCTTTACCTGAATGGCGAGAATGTAGTCTCCACCACTTTATGGGATGATAACTGGAAGACGATGGTGGCCGGCAGCAAGTTCAAAACCATGCCGGGTTTTGGCACTTTCAAAAAGGGACATATTGCGTTGCAGGATCATGGGAATATGGTGTCTTTCAGGAACATCCAGGTTAAAAAATTGTAAAGCGTTTAGGCTAAATAAGGAATAAGGAATAAAAAATAAGGAATGAGAAAGTGGCAGTGTTAGTCCTGCACTTTCTCATTCCTTATTTTTTATTCCTTATTCCCAGGCCTATTGCATTTCCCGCATATTTCAGTTAACTTTTCTGTAAACAAAATCAACTGTTATGAACACAGACTTGTTCTCACACGTCAATTGGCTGGCTGTACTCGTTGCAGCTCTTGCTTATTTCATGTTAGGCGCTATCTGGTATTCAAAAGCGTTGTTTGCCCCGAAATGGGCCGCGCTGGTAGGCATCGACATGAACAATCCCGACCCCAATATGAAAAAAGGACTGGCAACGATGATGCTGGGTTCTTTTGTACTCATCATCATAACCTGCGTCGCACTGGGACTACTGGTTGTCCGCATGGACCTTTTTATTCTTTCTTCCGGTATTAAACTGGGAGCGTTGACAGGTCTTTGCTTTGCCACGACAGCGGTATCGGTTTCATTCATCTATGAAAAAAGACCAACCGCGTTGTATTTTATCGATTGCGGTTATCACGTGGTCGGACATCTCGCTGCTGCGATCATCCTGGTGATGTGGAGAGGGTGATAAATTTTAGATGTTAGGTGTTAAGGTTTAGGTGTTAAGTGTGACGTTAACTATTAAAGTACATTTCACACCTAACACCTGAAACTTAACACCTAACATCTATACTAATCGATCTTCGTTATTTTCAAAATATTCGTTGGCAGGTGCAGGTGGATCGGTGTACTGCCTGTATTCACTATTATATCACCGGCTTTGATAAATCCTCTTTCTTTTAAAATAGCGATCTGGTCAAAGATGATATCATCCAGGCTTTCTTCTTCATCATAATAAAATGCACGTACGCCCCAGCTTAATGTTAACTGGTTAACCAGCATTTTTTTCTTGGTAAAAATATACATGGGAGATTTGGGACGATAACTGCTGAGTACGAAAGCTGTATACCCGCTCTGCGTCATACCGATCAGGGCATTGGCAGAAATATCGCTGGCGATCTTACAGGCATTATAACAAACTGCATCGCTCAAAAAAGAAGGAGAATGGGGTTGCGGACGCAGATCTTCTTCGCGGTTGTAACGGTATTCTGTCGCTTCTACTTCCAGGATGATCTTACGCATGGTTTCTACTACCAATGGAGGATGCTGGCCGGTAGCTGTTTCCCCGCTCAGCATAACCGCATCCGCGCCTTCCAGTACCGCATTGGCCACATCGGTGATCTCGCTGCGGTTGGGTTTTACGCGATCGATCATACTTTCCATCATCTGCGTGGCTACGATAACGGGTTTACCACGGTGAATACATTTGCGGATGATATCGCGCTGCGCCATCGGTACTTTTTCTACCGGCAACTCAACACCAAGATCGCCGCGGGCGACCATGACGCCATCCGATTCAATAATGATATTACGAAGATCAGCCAGCGCTGAAGGCATTTCAATTTTCGCCATCACCTTGATCTCGCTTTTCCTGTCGCTCACCAGTTTTTTCAGGTTGATAATATCTTCTGCTTTCCTGACAAAGGATAAAGCCAGCCAATCGACCTCATGTTTAACAGCAAATTCAAAATCCTCGAAATCTTTGGGTGTCATAGCCGGTAAGGAAATAGCAGTATCGGGAAGGTTCACTCCTTTTTTAGGAAGTAAAAAACCACCATAGGTTACTCTTACTTTTACATCTCCTGCGGCAGTGATCTGTGTAACCACCACTTCGAGTTTGCCATCATCGATCAATATCTTTTCACCCACATTCACATCTTTGTGCAGGTTGGGATAAGAGATATAGATGCGCTCTTTGGTGCCAACGACTTTTTCTTTGGAAGTAAACGTGAGTATGTCGCCGGGTGCAATGGCGAGGGAACCATTCTCTATTTCACCTACTCTTAACTTCGGTCCCTGCAGATCGCCGAGAATGGCAATATTATAGGGTTGTGTCTCATTGATCTTGCGGATATGGTTGATGATCTCGGCCTTATTCTCGTGGGTGCCGTGAGAGAAATTCAACCGGAATACATTCACGCCTGCAGTGGCCAGTTCAAGAAGCTTTTCATACGTGTCGCAGGCAGGGCCAACAGTCGCTACGATCTTTGTTTTATGAAACGAGTGCGCCAGGCCGGCGACTTTATCCATTTCTTTATGGAAATACTTTGCTGCTTTTTTTGCCATTATCTTGATATTGGTTGTTGCCGGTAAACCAGTGAAGGCGTACCGGCTTTGTTAGCTACTAATGATAAGACTGGTTTTTAAGAAGCCAGTATCTTTACGATCTTCATCCATTCATCACTGATCTCGCCCTTATTCTTCACGGCTTTCTCCAGCGGAATATAATGCATCTTGTTGTTGTGGATGCCTACGAACATATTGAATTTTCCTTCCATCAGGCATTCGACTGCATGATAGCCCATACGGCTTGCGATCAGGCGATCGATACAGGTAGGAGCGCCACCTCTCTGGATATGCCCGAGTACCGCTACGCGGATTTCTGCATTGGGAAGACTTTCCTGCAAGGCTTTTTGCACCTGGTAAGCGCCACCGAATTCATCGCCTTCCGCCACTACGATCAGGTTCACCAGCTTTTGCCGGCGTTCTTTTTCCTGCAGGTTTTTTATGATGTCGTTGATATTCGTTTTTCTTTCCGGGATAAGAATATTTTCCGCACCGGTAGCAATACCACTGTGCAAAGCGATATAGCCGGCATCTCTTCCCATTACTTCGATGATAAAGATGCGGTCGTGTGCATCCATCGTATCCCTGATCTGGTCGATGGCTCTTACGGCTGTATTGACAGCAGTATCGAAACCGATCGTGAAATCGCTGCCATGAATATCTTTATCGATCGTACCGGCCAGGCCGATGCAGGGGATATCAAACTCCTGGCTGAATTTTACAGCACCCCGGAACGAACCATCGCCACCGATGATCACCAATCCATCGATACCTCTTTTTTTCAGGTTATCGTACGCTTTTTTACGGCCGGGCGCTTCATAAAACTCCTTGCAGCGGGCGGTCTTGAGGATCGTTCCCCCGCGTTGAATGATATTGGCAACGGACTTGGATTCCATCTTGATAATATCATCGTCGAGCATGCCCTGGTATCCACGCATAATGCCAAATACTTCGATATTGTTGTAGATGGCTGTACGGACAACCGCCCGGATGGCGGCATTCATTCCCGGCGCATCACCGCCTGAGGTTAACACTCCGATCTTGGTAACTTTCTTTCCCATTAATTCTTATAAATGACTGATTAGTATGAATAATCTTATTCATGGAGGCAGCAATAGCAATAATTTTTCTCGTCAGCGGCTCAAAAATAAGGTTTTGTTTGGATTGTATGACGGTTATATGGCAGATTAGGCTGGCGCGAATAGGTGTTAGTCCGGGAGGGAGGGAAACGGTGAATAGTGAATGGTGAATTATGAGTTATGAATGATGAATTCCGGGATTTGATTCAATTCATAACCCATAATTCATAAGTACCCTTTTCCATATCTTTAAGCAGTCAAACTCCATTTTATGAGAAAATTATTTGCTATACTATTTATGTCCGCACCCATCCTTTCTGCCGCTCAATTAAAATATCCTGCTACCGCCAAGGAAACCGTTGTTGATGATTATCACGGTACCAAAGTAGAGGACCCTTACCGCTGGCTCGAAGACGATCACAGCGATGCTACCAAACAATGGGTCAAGCAGGAAAACAGTGTCACCTTCGGTTACCTGGCCACGATCCCTTTCCGCGATGCAGTGCGCAAACGACTGGAAGCATTATGGGATTATCCCAAATATTCATCCCCGTTTAAAAAGGGCGATTATTACTATTTCTTTAAGAATGATGGCTTGCAGAACCAGGCGATCCTTTACCGCCAGCAGGGAATGAATGGCGAACCCGAAGAGTTTTTAAACCCTAATAAGCTGAATAAAGATGGCATCGCTGCACTCGGCGGATTCAATTTCAGCAAAAACAATAAATACCTGGCTTATTCGGTGTCCCTGGCCGGCAGTGACTGGCAGGAAGTATTTGTGATGGATGTAGCTACCAAACAACTGATAAAGGATAAGATCGAATGGACCAAGTTCAGCGGTTATAGCTGGAACAATGATGAAGGATTTTATTACAGCGGTTATGATAAACCGGATGAAACATCCAAACTGGTAAAGCAAAACCAGTTTCATAAAGTATATTATCACAAGCTCGGTACCGAACAAAAAGACGATCAACTGGTGTATGAAGATAAAAGCCACCCGCTTCGTTATCATGGAGCCGGTCTTACGGAAGACCAGCGTTTCCTGATCCTGAATATATCGGAAGGTACCAGCGGGGCAGAGATCTGGTATCGTGATATGAAAAACCCGGCTCAGAAAGATTGGTCATTGCTGATCCCCGGGTTTAAAAGCGAACCCGATGTGATCGATAATGATGGAGATAAAATACTGATCCGCACCAATGATGAGGCGCCTAATTATAAAGTCGTATTGGTAGATCCTAAAAACCCGGGTAAAGACAACTGGAAAACGATCATCCCCGAAAAAGAAGAAGCGCTGCAATCTGTTTCTACCGGCGGCGGCTTTTTATTCGTCCAATACCTGAAAGATGCTTCGACCAAAGTCTATCAATATACCTATGATGGCAAACTGGTAAGAGAGATCAACCTGCCGGGTATTGGTACTGCCAGCGGTTTTGGCGGTGAAAAAACAGACAAGGAATTTTTCTATACATATACATCGTTCAGTACACCACCTACTATTTATAAATATACTATCGCTGATGGTCAATCAAGTTTGTTCCGCAAAACAGAGGTCAAGCTGAATACCGATGATTTTGTGACCGAACAGGTTTTCTTTACCAGCAAAGATGGTACGCAGGTGCCAATTTTTCTTACCTATAAAAAAGGGATTCAAAGAAACGGTAACAACCCTGTGCTTATTTATGGTTATGGTGGATTTAATATCCCGGTTACGCCTGGTTTCAGTATCAGCAATGCCTTCTTTATTGAGCAGGGAGGTATTTATGCAGTGGTGAATCTGCGGGGCGGAAGTGAATATGGAGAAAAATGGCATCATGCCGGTATGCTGGAAAAAAAGCAAAATGTATTTGATGATTTCATAGGGGCGGCTGAATTTTTAATTGCTAAAAAATTCACCAATCCGAACAAGATCGCTATCCGCGGCGGAAGCAATGGCGGGTTATTGGTTGGAGCGGCTATGACACAGCGCCCCGATCTTTTCAAAGTAGCATTACCAGCCGTAGGTGTAATGGATATGCTGCGTTTTCATAAGTTCACGGTAGGTTGGGGATGGACTGTTGAGTATGGCAGTTCTGATTCTGCGAGCCAGTTTCCTTATCTCTACAAGTATTCACCTTATCATAATCTTCGTCCTGGTGTAAAATATCCTGCTACGATGGTAACGACTGCGGATCATGATGACCGCGTAGTACCAGCACACTCATTCAAATTTGCAGCCCGTTTGCAGGAATACAATACAGGAACTAATCCTGTCCTGATCCGTATCGATACCGATGCAGGGCATGGTGCAGGAAAGCCAACCAGCAAATCCATCGATGAAGCCGCCGATATCTGGAGCTTTGTGATGCAAAACCTGGGAATGAGTTTTGATCCCGCAGCGGGCAAAACACCAGCGCCGATGCTGAATGGCAGCAAAACAAGAACAGGTGGCGAAAAAGAAAAACCAAAACAAAAAGGATTCTGATGAAGATACTGGTAACCGGTGCCAATGGTTTTTTGGGCTATTACCTGGTTGAACGATTATTACAAAAAGAATATACCGTTATCGCTACGGGAAAGGGAGACTGTCGTCTCCCTTTCCTTTCTCATCCGCGGTTCATCTATGCCGCAATGGATTTCACCGATCCTTATTCGGTACATGATGTATTCGAAAAATTTCAACCTGCTGTAGTTGTACATGCGGGAGCGATGAGCAAGCCTGATGAATGCGAAACGCAGCAATGGCAAACCTACCTGGTAAATGTAGAAGGCACTGTAACTCTTCTTGTCAATGCAGAAGAATACAAGAGTTTCTTCATTTATATTTCCACTGATTTTGTTTTTGACGGAGAAAAAGGAATGTATACGGAGGAGGAAGAACCTGCACCGGTCAATTATTATGGACAGACAAAATACGAAGCCGAAGCAGCCGTAAAAGAATATGAATATGGCTGGTCGGTTGTAAGAACGGTGCTTGTCTATGGTAAACCGGCTACCGGTAAAAATAATATCCTGATGGTGGTAAAGGAAAAGCTGGAAAGAGGAGAGGAGTATAAAGTAGTGGATGACCAGGTAAGAACGCCTACTTATATTGAAGATCTTGCTGCAGGTATTGTGGCAATGATTGAAAAAGAGGCAACAGGCATTTATCATTTGTCAGGAAAAGATATTCTCACGCCTTACCAGATGGCTGTCAAAGCCGCGGAATACCTGAAGCTGGATGCATCACTGATAAAAAAAGTAACGGCTGCCGATTTTTCCCAACCGGCCAAACGTCCGGCAAAAACGGGGCTTGTCATCGATAAAGCAAGAAGAGAACTGGGATATGATCCTGTCTCTTTCGAAGAGGGGCTGCAAAAAACGTTCTCTATGTGAAACCTATGTCCCTATGTGCCTATGTGGTGAAAAGCTAGTATAAAACTGTCTCAAATCAGCTTTCTTACCACATAGGGACATAGGTTTCACATAGGGGATAAGACAGGCAGATGCACTTCGGCCATCATGCAGCGGGCGCTGCCGCCGCCATTTGTTTCGATGGTGTTCAATGGAGAGTGTATGACCCGGTTAAAACCACTCAGCAGTTCTACCTGTAGTGCTGACAATGATTCAAACGCCTGCGAAGACATCACCAGTAATTTTTCACCGGTATTATTTTGTACCTGCAGCATATTGCCGGCAAACCGGTTCATCTGTTGCAATGTAATAGGAATAATTGTTTTGCCAGTCTGTTTGATGACTGCTTCCGTATGCTCTCTTTGCTGACTGTCTTTTATCGAATCCAGGCAGATCACCACATAGCGGTCTCCTACGCACATCATCACATTGGTATGATAAATGGCCTGGCCCTTTTCATCTGTTGCATCGAACACGACGGAAGTATAGCTCATTTGTTGACAGAAATCGGCTAATACATTTGCATCTGTTCTTGGTGAAAGACAGGCGTAAGCAATACGGTTTTCGCGATCCAGTACCATGCTGCCGGTCCCTTCCAGGAAGCGGTCCTGTTTTTCATAGTTGCTCAGGTCAATTGTTTTGCGGATATCGAAATGTGCAGCAATCGCATCGAGTACGTGTTGCTTTCTTTCTGCCCGGCGGTTGGGTGCATACATCGGGTAAAGCAAGAGGCTTCCATCATCATGAAAAGAAACCCAGTTATTGGGAAATATGGAATCGGGGGTATGCGGTTCACGTGTGTCCTGCAATACAGTTATATCCACACCATTTTTTTTCAGCAGGGCTACAAACGCATCAAATTCAGCAGCGGCTTTTTGCTGTACTTTATCATCATCATTTTTTACCTGGAAAGCGTTATTACCTGCTGTCTCGGCATTGTATTCAAATCCTGCCGGCCTGATCATGAGTATGTGTGAAGTAGTTTGCATGAAGTGTTTCAAATCCTAATCCTAATTATAATTCATAATTCATAATTATGAATTCTATCGTGTTGTTAAGATGCCTATTCACCTCTCTCACAGTTCATCCCTCAGCAAGGGCATGCTCATACAATGAAATCCACCGCGGGCTCTTGATAATTCGGCAGAAGGCATCGTAATGAGTGTGTTTTCCAGGTCCTTTACTTTTATGGCGCCTGATTCCAGTTGTGGTACCAGCTCATGTGCATGAATAACGGTAAAGCCTGCTTCTTTGAATGCCTCGAGTGTTTTATCATTGCGGTCGTATCCCAGTACAACACCTTCTTTCAGCGCCAGCAGGTTGCAGGAATCCGTCCATTGTTCACGGGCATCGAAAGGAAATTCATTGTTGCCAGAATAAATGAATTGAACTTTATCCGTACACTTCAGATCATTCTCGCAAATATCTGTGAGCAGGTCCTCGAGGTTATCAAAGCTCTCCGGTTCCGAAGGATTTTTTTTCCGGAACTGGGTGATTTTTATTTTATCTTCTTTTTTATTGCCTTCCAGCGCCCGCTGGATGGGATCGGCGCCTTCCATTTTAATGGACTTGCGTGAAAAAGCTCCGAGCAATATCCACATATTCTTTTTTACCTGGGTAAAAATGGTATCGATATGCATATAATCCCTTTTCTTCGGGATCTTGATCACCGTAATTTTTTTCACGATACTTTTTTCAAAGAGCAGGGTAATGCACTGGTGCGCCGCTTCCATCGTTGTACGTTCGCTGATACCGATGAGCAGATGATCCTTGCTGACGACCATGATATCACCACCTTCGAGCGTTACTTTTTTATCATCCCCGTCTTTGGGCAGCAGGAAATGATGCGAGGTGTCATTGAGCTCGATGATATTTTCGCGATACGCGGCAAATAAAGGGTGATTATAAAAAATATATTTTACGAGTAATGCTTCTCTTGTCCGCGCTTTTTTGGCGGGTTTATTCAGAAGAATATAATCATTGATAACGATGCCGATATCGCGGGTAAAGATCAGATTGGGGATCGGCGGAAACAACATCTCTTTATCATTCAATGTTCCGCTGATAAATATCTTGGCCAACTGGCTGCCTTCCAGGCCGGCCAATTCATCCTGTAATTCATATGAACAGTTTTCAATGGCGCAGACAGAAGCAACCAGTTTTAATCTGATCTCGTGATCTTCCAGTATTTCCGCCAATAACCATTGAAGCTCCACTACTTTGTCTGACCGGAAGAATTTTTTGTTATCAGGTTTGTAAAAATCAAATTCATTATCACTGTTATCGATCTCGGAAAGACGGCCTTTTATTTTATCGGGATCGAGAAAATATAGTAACAGTTTGGTGTAGTAATCATATTCTTTCCGGCGTATGGTGTCGAGATGTACGATATCTTCAAACAACCAGTCCTGCGCTTTCGAAGGCACTACTTTGCCCAGGCCGCTATCGGGACTATGTACGAGCAACCGGCGTAATGTTCCGATCTCAGAACCAACATTGATCTTATTATTTGTCTTTGACATAAAATATGTTTGGGGTAAGTAAAATCGATATTTCCCGGACCTGGCGGGAGTTGTATCAACTACTTTAATCAGGAATGTAGAAATTAGCCGGCAGCAGATCGGCCGGTTGATTCGACATGATATAGGTGAGAGTGTGACGCATAGCAATCAAAAAACAAAGGTAAGACAAGAAAATCAAAGGGGAGGGAGGATAAATCCGATAATAAAAAGTCAAAAAAACATCCCTTTTACGGGATGTCTTTTTGACTTTTGAACTTTTACTTTTTGGTCCTGTATTTATCTTACTGGTGCGCTGCCAGTAGCGGAACTGTTGTATTGAATGCAAGTTTCTTGGTATGGCTGCTGCTGAACAGGTTATCGATAAATGAATGATTTTTCGGAATGATGATCACCAGGTCGATTGCATAGTCTCTTGAAAATTTATCGATCGCATCATAAAAATCATTCATGCCGATGAAATAAAATTCGGGTTTGTATTCGGCAAACATTTTCAACAGCTTTCCTCTCTCGGCAATGTATTGCTCGGTCAATGTTACATAATGACTGCTATCGACATTGACGATATGTAAGTTGGCTTTAAATAATTCCAGTACATTTTTGATCGCCAGTTCCGGTGTGGTTTCTTCCACATCCTTGAAATCAGAAGCGAGAGCAATATTTTTAATACTGTTGAAATGTGCGCTGCCCGGGATGATGAGTACAGGGCAGATATTCTGTTCTGCCATTTTCAGGCTGTTGCTGCTGAAAAGGTATTGTTTCCATTCTTCTTTGTTGGTAATGCCCATGATGATCAGCTCGCCATTTTTCTGGTGGGCCAGGCGGCTCAGGCTATCTGACAGGTCGTCGCCGATCTCGCTGATACATTCGATATTGGCAACTCCTTTTTGTTCCATTTCCTTTTTCAGGTTATCCAGGTATTGGGCTATAGTGCCGGCTTCCTCTTCTTTTTCGTACAGGTTATACAATATCACGCGGGTGTCGGTCCGGCCGCTCAGCATACCAGCAGCATAGCGAGCGGCGTTTAAAGATGCTTCGGAGAAATCAACGGCGATAATTACGTCTTTCATAATAAGTGTATAGTTGTTGGCGGGGCAAAGAAACAAAAAAAACGGGAATCTCCATCCGAAGGGTTGGTAAGGGCCTAATTGTTTTGAACAGAAAGGATTATAAAGATTTGAGAAAGACATTTTCTACCATCTCCTCTCTCATTCCTGCCTTTTCTGTAAGTGTTTACACTTGCATGATAAACCCCGTTGAGTAAAGCTGCATGATCATAAACTGCGAACTGTCAACTGCCCACTGCTATTGACTTGCATCTCAGGAGAAAAAGTAATTATTTGAGTATAATACTATAATTTCAAACCGGTTTTGCAGTTTAAACCGGCAAGATCATAGTCAAACATATCCTATCGATGATTCAACCAGGGGCGCTCTCTCCTTATCAGTTGCGATTGCAGAAAAGGCTAAAGTTCATTGGTCTGGGGCTTGCCATTGCTACTATTATATTCTCATTGACAACATTGTCGGGATGGAATTCTTTTCTTTATACTCATCTGTCCGGTCTTGCCTATACGAGTTTTCTCAATCCCATGACTTCTTTCGGGTTCCTTTTGTCGGGAACGGCATTGATGCTGATCATTCTTCAACCGGATAACCGTCTTTTTGCTGCCTTCACCCTGTGTGTAGCCATCCTGCTGATCATAGTCGGTTTGGGACGGGTAACGAGCCTGCTCAACCTGTTTGATGCGCGCCTCGATCTTTTACTTTTTCCTATCAATCCCGGAGAAGATGAACCTATCCGCATGACTTATATTACCGGGATCGGATTTGTATTGCTGGGAATTTCTTTTTTAATAAGAATATCGGTTATAGAATACCGGAAGTTATTACAGCCTGTTTTATTTGTACTCATAGCCGCATCGCTGTTCAGCCTGATCGGTATCATATACGGGGTGGATAAAAACTACCCGGCTGGGTTATCTTTTTTCCGGATGCGGTTCAGCACCTGCAGTTCTTTTCTTTTATTATCGGTAGGAATATTATCGGGTGAATATCGCACAGGGATCATGGCGCTTATCACCAGTAATAAAGCAGGTGGAAGAATGTCACGTGCCTTTCTTCCATTTGTGTTTCTATTTCCTTTACTGATAGGCATTGTGCATCGTATATCGCAGCATGCAGGATTGTATAACGATTCGCTGGGACTTGCCTTGTTTTCACTTTTACTTATGATCGTCTTCTTTATTATTACGCTCCGGTCGGCGCGTACCAATAATAATATCCATAACTGGCTTCTCCAGGAGATCGAAGACCGGAAAAAGGCGGAAGACGAAGCCGATAGCTCCAATGTTTTTGTGAATGCGATCTATGAGAATATTCCCAATATGGTTTTTGTAAAGGAAGGCCATGACCTGCGGTATAAAAGCATTAATAAAGCGGGGGAAGAATTGATCGGTCATACGAGGCAGGATTTACTGGGAAAATCCGATCATGATTTTTTGCCCCGGGAAGAAGCTGATTTATTCAGGTCAAAGGATAAAGAAGTGCTTTCCACCGATAAACCGGTGACAGTGGAAGAACCGATTACTACTTTGTTACACGGTCTTCGCTGGCTGCGCACCAAGAAGATCGCCATCCGGGATGAGAACGGAAATCCCCTGTATATGATCGGTATATCGGAGGATATTACCGAACTGAAAGAAAAGGAAGAACAGTTAAAGCGATACAGTCAAGGACTGGAAGTAGAGATCGCAAAAGCAATCAAGGAATTGCATAAAAGCGAGGACCGTTATCATCGCATGATCGACGAGATACAGGACTATTCGATCCTGCTGCTCGATCCTGAGGGCCGTATTATGAACTGGAACAAAGGAGCTGAAAGAATACAGGGGTACAAATCGGATGAGATCATTGGGAAAAGTTGTATTGCGTTCTATTCAGCGGAAGACCAGGAAAGAAAAATATTTGAAAGCTTACTGGCACGTGCCAGGGAAAAGGGCCGCGCGTCCAATGAAGGCTGGAATATCAAAAAAGATGGCAGCCGCTACTGGGCTTTTATCGTATTAACGGCTCTCTTTGATGACGATAAAACACTGGTAGGTTTTTCCAAGGTAACACGTGATCTCACGGAAGTAAAAGAAGCAGCGGAACAGAAACTGGAATACGAGCGAAGGTTCCGTACTACTATTAACAGTTTGGGTGATAATGCCTGGGAATATCATGTTGATACTGATATCAGTGTTTTCTCCGATAGCATTGAAAACCTGTTGGGTTATAAGGCGCAGGAATTTACCGACAATAAAAATTTATGGTGGGATATTACTCATCCCAACGATCGGGCTATACTGGAAGAAAATGATCACCTGTACCGGGATCAGCTGATCGATCATCATGCGAGTGAATACCGGGTGTTTCATAAAAATGGTACAGTAAAATGGATACTCGACAGGGGAGTAGTGATAGATCGGAAACCGGATGGCTCTCCTTTGCGCATAGCAGGTATTCATGCTGATATTACCATAAGAAAAGAGGCAGAGAACCGGATCGCTGAAAATGAATCCCGGTTCCGCGACCTGACACAAAATGTACCCGGCGTTATTTATCAATGGATCGAAAGACCGGACGGAAGTTTTGGATTTACCTATGTCAGTCCCAAACTCAAGGAATATTTCGGTATTGATCCACGGGATATAGATAAAATGCCTGAACTTCTTCACCCCGATGATAAAGAAAGATGGCGGTTGTCGATCGAAGAATCGAAAAAGAATGATACCCAATGGTTTTTTGAAGGACGTTTTCTTTTTCCCGATGGACGCCTGATCTGGTGGCGCGGATCTTCGGTAGAGGCGCTGCGGAATGAAGATGGTATTATCTATAACGGCCTGCTGATGGATATCACGGAGCAAAAATTAATTGAAGAAAAAATTGCCAAAGACCAGCGGCGTTATGAAGCTATCTTCAATTCGCAGTATCAATTTATGGGATTGACAACTCCTGATGGAATACTGACAGAAGTCAACGAGGCGATACTTGATTTTGCCGGTGTGCAGGCTGTTGATGTAGTAGGGAAACATTGCTGGGAATGTGATTGGTGGAAGGTGTCACCTGCAGCGCAGGAAAAACTCCGTGAATCCACTATGCGGGCATCCCAGGGGGAATTTATACGATATGAAACAGATATCATTGGCAGGGATGGCCGGGTTGCGACGATCGATTTTTCCATTAAACCTGTATTCGATGAAAAAGAGAAGATCATTTTGCTGATCTCGGAAGGACGTGATATCACTGAACGAAAATTGCTGGAACAAAAATCGAATGAACAGGAAGAACAGATCAGGCTATTTGTCAAGCACACGCCGGCTGCAGTAGCTATGTTCGATGACCAGTTGAGGTACCTGGTCGCCAGTGATAAATGGTACAGGGATTATGGTTTGGAAGGAAGAGAGATCATTGGGAAAAGTCATTATGAGATATTTCCGGAGATCGATAATATGCCGGAGTGGAAAGCGATTCATAAACGTTGCCTGGAAGGGGCTGTTGAAATGAGGGAACAGGATTCCTTTCCCCGGGCCGATGGGAAAATGGAATGGTTACGGTGGGAAATACATCCCTGGAAAACGAGCAAGAATAAGATTGGCGGGATCATGATGTTTACCGAAACGATCACTGACCGGATCAAGGCAAAAGAGCAACTGGAAATGCTCAATAAACAATTGATGGAATCCAACCGCGAGTTGGAACAGTTTGCTTATGTAGCCAGTCATGACCTGCAGGAACCCTTGCGGATGGTGAATAGTTTCCTGCAGTTACTCGCTAAAAAATATAATCGCCAGTTGGATGAAAAAGCCCAGCAGTA
>CAMLGR010000096.1 GCA_946479615.1 uncultured Bacteroidota bacterium
CCGTGAGAACGCAAAGGGGCCAGTGGTTTTGTTTTTAGGGACTATATGACCGACAATAACGGACCTTTTGGTCAAACCTAACATTATAAATTAATAAAGAACCCGTGAGTAAGAAAGCGATATATGCATTGATGCTGGCGGTAGTGATACCGGTGCTGTGCTACTTTGTAGTCAAGAAATTCAGTGAGACCGCCGTAGCAATACCCAGGCATTACCTGGCTGATTCTGTTATTAACACGGTTCAGAAAGGGAAAAGTGTATCAGATACGGTCTGGCACCAACTGCCTGAATTTTCGCTTGTCAACCAGTCGGGCGATACAGTTGGCTGGAAGGACCTGCAATTCAGGGATTCGGAAACAGAAGATACTTCACTTCACGGACAGATTGTAGTGGCCAATTTTTTCTTTACCCATTGCCCTACTATCTGCCCGCGCCTGACGACCAATATGAAAAGGCTGCAGGAAACGATCAATAACTCGCAACGGGTAGGAAATAAAACGCCCGACTTCCTGCACCTGCTTTCTTTCAGTATCGACCCCGAAAGAGATTCTGTGCCACAGTTAAAACATTGGGCTGATCGTTTCCAGGTCAATCCCGATCAATGGTGGCTGCTGACCGGTAATAAGCAGGCTATTTATGATATGGTATTAAAGGAAATGAAATTGTGGCTGGTAGATGGTCATGGCATCGATACCGATTTTGTACATACCGATTTCTTTGTATTGATCGATGGAAAACGTAATGTGAGGGGATATTATCATGGTCTTGATACCATGGCCGTAAAGCAACTGGCGAGCGATATCATTCTATTATCATTGGAAAAAGACCCTGCCAAAAAAGGTTTTTTATCTGGTAAGCTCGAAATTATGATGATTGCATTTATTGCAGCTATCGTGGGGGTAACGGCTTTATTATTCATTCTTAGAAAAAACAAAAATGTTAACACCGGTCCTCAATAAAAATGATAAAAAAGCATCACGGATCATCATTGTATTTTCCCTGGTCATTTTTTTTGCTATTGCATTGCTAAGCCGTGTCAGGCTGGATGTAGACCTGGGGTTCAACCCGCATGTATTTGCCAAACTCAATGCTATTATCAATTCTATAGTAGCCGTATTACTGGTAACTGCGCTGATAGCGGTAAAGAATAAAAAATATGTTACGCATAAAAGAATTATGCTGACAGCAATGTTGCTGTCCATTATATTCCTGGTGAGCTATATCGGTCATCACTTATTTGCAGGAGAAACAAAATTCGGGGGTGATGCCGGCGCCAAAACATTTTATTACATTATCCTTTTTACACACATACCACTTGCTGGTATTATTCTTCCGTTTATTCTTTTTACAGCCTATCGTGCATTGATAGGTGAATATGACCGGCATAAAAAACTGGCGCGTATTACCTGGCCTATCTGGTTTTATGTGGCAGTTACAGGAGTAATTGTGTATGTAATGATCAGTCCGTATTATACCTGATCAGTTCAGCCTATCTCTCCATTGATTTTCTTCTGCTTTTTTCTCGTTGTAGAGCCGTGCCAGCTTCGCAGGGATACCTGTCACATAAATATATACAGTAACAGTAGTGGAATAAATAAATAATATCGTTACAATAACGGAAAATACCACAGTAAGTAAATAATAGACTTCTGCTGCCAGTGCCAATACGCAGGCTATGATCAATAGAACAGGAGCTGCCCGGTGCTTAAAGGCAAGCATGCTAAAGGCGGTTGCACATAAAAGATAAAGCGCTAATAATACAAAGACGATCCAGTACGAAGTACTATATACAATAAGTTGTATAAGACAAGTGAGGGAGATAAGTACTCCGAATAATCCTGAATAACTACAGGTGTCTTCGTCCTGTGAGCTGAAGCGGTACATAAGATGGTTTAAGGTTAGGGGTTCACGAAGCAACCACAAGATAATAGACAGTCCATTAAAATCCCAGCTCGGTCACGGGATCCCAGAATAATTTTTTGAAATCGACGACTGTATCATCTTTTACCTTAATACCTTCTTTTTTTAATAATTGCTCCATCCGGTTTCCGCCAAAATGATGTTTGCCGCTAAGAAGCCCGTTGCGGTTTACTACCCGGTGAGCGGGTACTTTAGGTTTTGCTTTTTCAGCGCCATTCATGGCCCATCCTACCATGCGGGCAGATAATTTAGTACCTAAACAAGCGGCGATAGCGCCATAGGAGGTTACCCTTCCCCTGGGTATTTGCCTGGCTACTTCGTATACCAGTTCAAAAAATCCTTCGTCTCTTTTACCGGAAGGTTTTACAGATACTGCTTTTTCGGTTTTTTTTCTGACAGCCATGCTATGAAGATAGAAAATATCGAACAAGGAACAAGAAGGCTGGTGTAATGGCCATAATAGAACACGGATGAAACGGATGCACGGATGTAAAATGGATTTTATTATCCAGTTATATAAAGACAATTCACCTGCATTTTATTGAAAACGAATTATTTTATAATGAAGCCACTTATATCCGTGCACCCGTGTTCTATTTCGTAAACTACCAATTCAGATGCTCCTGGCAACAGGCTGTAAAAGCACATTATTTATATTTTCTAATGCGTTGCTGCTGCGATAACGCTTCCTGCAGGGGAAGGTGCTTTTCTCAAATAGAGCAATTCACCTTTATTACTGGTAAAATAAGGAGCGCGATCTTCTTCTACAAACAACTGCCATTTCAAAACATCATCACCTACTTTTTGCATCAGGCTTTTTACATGAAGTACGGAGGCACTATCTTTTGCGGAGAAATCGAACCAGCAGGGAGTTTTTGAAAAATCAATGCTATAATTTGTAATGCTCTTTTTTTCACCCATATATGTGAGTATAATGGTATTGCTGTCAATTATTTGCAGGCTGGCTCCTGTGCCTTGTTCCCCCACTACATTCCAGGTGCCAACGATATCCTGGAACTTCGGAGGCTGTGAGTAGACGGTTTTTCCAATCAGGAAAGAAAGGGTGGCCGCTGCAATTATCCTTTTCATCATCTTCTTTTTTTTATAAAGGATAATCGAAGTTTGTGCCAATAGCGGCAAGAGGGGAACCTGGTGAATCAAGACTTATAAAATGAACATATTGGCGAGAATTAACCCCAGACCTGTTGGAAATACTTTATATATGTCTTTTCCGGGTATAGAATAAGGCTATGAATGCGTAGGTTTTTATGCCTCCGTGGCATCTTATTTCTTATCAGTAGATTTTCTTTTTTTAAGTAATACCGAACGCGTTGGCTCCGGTACAGCTTCATAATTGTAAGGACAATGCAGGCATCCATTTCCGCAGCAATATCCTCTTTCGCTAAGGAATTTTTCAGTTAATACCACCCATCCCGCTTCATTCACATAATAGTGAATCCCTTCAATCATCTTCTGCATCTTTCAGCATTTGTTTTAATTCTTCGTCTTTTTCTTTTCCCGGTAATTGGGCCGGTAAAGAAAAACACAGGTAATGTATACGGTTGCTGCCGGCTATATCCAATGATTCGTAATGCGTTTTGATCTTTAGTTCTTCGGCTATCTCCTTTTCTTTACATACATCGGCAAGATCCGTGTGAATAGTACAGCCATACATTCCTGCTACCAGTTTTGTAAACGCATACAGATCCGGGCTATCCGTTTTTAAATGAATAAAACCACCGGGAACAAGTATTTGTTGATATAACCTGAGAAATTTCGGATGTGTGAGCCGCTTCTTCGCTTTCGATACCCGCAATTGCGGATCGGGAAAGGTGATCCATAACGAATCTACTTCCTGCTCTGCAAAATAATCAGTTATCTGGTCTATCTGTATGCGTAAAAAACCAACATTCTTTAATTGTTGCTGCAATGCTTTCCTGGCGCCCACCCAGATACGATTGCCTTTCAGATCGATCCCGATAAAATTCCTGTTCGGATATAACTGTCCAAGCCCTACTGCATACTCTCCTTTGCCACAAGCCAGCTCCAGTGTAATCGGATGTTCATTATGGAAAAAATCTTTCCATTTCCCCGCCATATTTTCCGGGAATTGCAAGACGTTGCTGAACGTCTTCAGCTCTTCAAAGCGTACCAGTTTTTTCTGTCCCATGCGGCGCAAAGTTATGTGGCATTTTGTTTGGATTTATTAAGAAGAACTATTCTTCAATTAAAATTTAAATGTATGAAATACAACAAGTTAAGTTTAAAACTGCGTGGCGCTATAGCAGCATTGGCACTAACCGCTTTTATGGTAGCCTGTAACGATAATGCGGAAACGGCAAATAATTCCACAACTGCAGCTGATAGTACAAACAAAGATACTGTCAACAATACTCCATCAGCACCGGCCATGGTCATAAAAAAAGGAAGAGCTACGGCATCGATGAAAGCAGATGACGAGACAGTAAAAATGACAAAAGATAAAATGGGCTATTACAATCGTACAGAAGTAGCGCCATCTTACAACGGATCTATAGAAGATTATATTACCGATCATATTGAATACCCACAGGAGGCTATCGATAATAATGTAGAAGGAACTGTGTATGTACAGTTTGGTGTGGATGAAAACGGTAAGGTTTCAAATGTAACAACGATAGGAAAAAAACTGGGCTATGGTTTGGAAGAAGAAGCATCCAAAGTGGTATCCAATATGCCTAAATGGTCGCCCGGAAAAGTGAAGGGAAAAACAGTAAAGACCTGGAGAACATTGCCTATTACTTATAAATTAGAGTCTTAGAATAGAGGTTTTATTTTTAATTATGAGTTATGAATTATGAATGAGTTGAACAAAAAGAGTATTAGTATCAACGATCCATTCATAATTCATAACTCATAATTTTTGTGTGTTAAAGTTTAACCAGAAGCCCAATTCCTACCAATGATTTCAGCTGCAGCGCTGCTCCTTTGCCGGTATCACCAAATAACCGTACATCATCATCATAGATCATATCCACGCTCCAGGTGGCAGACAGCACTTTTGACAATTTCACGTTCAACACATTGGTAAAATACAGGTCAATATTCTGCGGATGGCTCATATAGTTAGAGAAAAGATCGAGCCTTCCTTTATAGGTTACTACCTTGTTCAGTGCTTTCAGGTAATTGATAGAAGCAAATGCTCCAAACTCGGTCTTCACATGTTCTCCTGAATCTACACCATACAAACCTCTGGCAGCAAGTATATCATCTTTTACAATTGTCCAGCGGATAGTGGAAGGAGATACAAAGATGGAAAGATCTCCATTGGGTTTATAATCAAGACCCGCACTCAACAGCACGTAAGCGGGAGATAAAAACGCAGAGGAAAATGTTTTTACATCATCAGGATAAGTATATCCCTTAAAAAGCTGTGACCGGAAATTAAATAAGCCAGCCACGTTCAGTTTTGAATTCAATGCATAACCATACTTGGAAAGCAGGTCAAAACGGTCATCGTTTTTGCGTGTACCAAGACTTGTTGTTCGTAAATAACCAATATTGAAATCAAGGGTATTATCCCAGCTATGTTTGTCTTTTTTGTAGAAAGCAAAAAGGCTAAGGATTGAATTAATGGACAGGGAAAAATCATCACCGCCCGCGGCCCAGTTGCTCAGCGAGCCCTGGGAAAGGTTGATACCATAGATACCGCCTTTTTTCCAGGTTTTTACGGTGGTGTCGGCCGGGTCCTTTTTAACAGACTTTTGCGAGCTGACCTGTAAATCTTTTACAGTGGCATCCTGCGCGCACATTACTAACGATACTAAAAGCGAGGGAAGAAGAATTACTTTTCTCATAAGTTCCAGAATTTGATAATTGCAAAATTCGCTAAAAGACCAAAACAAATGTCAGAACAGGATGAAAATGATATAAACGGGAGGTAGGGGCAAAAAAAAGCCCGTAATAGATATTACAGGCGCAATCACACTCACATGAGAAAAATTAGCTGTAGGGGGAGGAGTCGAACCTCCACGGGGCAGTTAGCTGCAACACAAAGATTAGTGGTCAACCCTGGTCGGCCTTACCAACGGTAACGTCGGCTCTATGCTGCGTTTATCCTGTGATCCCCACCCCCGAGACGAGAGGGCATGTCTGCCAAAGATTTCATCACCCCACAGTATGAATCGCGGATAATGATTTTATGGATTTAACTGATGATTCAGCGAAATCTATTTAATCCTATAGTCCGTGATAAAAGAACTTGATAGAACAAAAGTAAAGGAACCAGGCATTTCATTCCAAAATTTTCAATAATTATTTTGAAAATATAGAAATAATTCAAATATTTGAGGAATTAAATAAAAAAATTCAAAAAACGACTATAAAATGGCGTCCAAATTAAATCTTGATAAACTGGACCTGGAGATCATTCATCACATGATGGAAGATGCAGCTATTTCCTATGCCGACCTCGGTAAGAAGCTGTTTGTATCAGGAGGTACGATTCATGTCCGCATTAAAAAATTACAGGAATCCGGAGTGGTGAAAGGTACAAAACTCAGTGCAGACCTGAAGCTGCTCGGGTATGATGTGATCGCTTTTATCGGTATCTATTTAAAAGAAAGCTCGCTGTACGATACCGTAGCGAAAGATCTGCAAAAAATACCCGAGATACTACGCTTGAATTATACCACCGGCAACTATAGTATGTTTGCAGAAATCGTATGCAAGGACATTTCACAGCTCCGTTTTGTATTGCACGATCAGTTGCAAAAGATAAAAGGTATTGAACGTACCGAAACATTTATCTCACTGGAAGAAAGTTTTAATCGCAATGTAAAAGTGGTTAATTAATGAAAAAACCTGCCGGTTTTTATTCTTCACTGGGGCTATTGGTACTGTTGAATACGGTGATCAAACCGCTTTGGATCTTTGCCATCGACCGCCAGGTACAAAATGTAGTAGGAGTAGAAACCTATGGCGTTTATTTTTCACTGCTTGGATTATCTGTCGTCTTTAGTTTCCTGGCCGACTGGGGATTTACCGGTTTCTTCAACCGGCAACTGGCCGCTTCGGAAGAGAACTTTTTTAAGCTGCCGGGCAAGTTTTTATTACTGAAACTTTTATTCGCATTTGTTTATTCGATCATCATTTTTATAGTCGCCTGGTTTTCCGGTGTAAAAAGATGGGATATACTTTTTTATCTCGTACTTATACAGGTGTTTACTTCTCTTTTTGTTTTCTTCCGCGCTATTATTACTGCACAACAATGGTTCAGAACAGATGCCTGGTTATCGATTGCTGATAAAGGATTAATGATATTGAGCTGCGGCGCTCTTTTATATTTTCCTTTTCTCGCAGGTGGCATGACGCTTGACCGGTTTTTATTTTTACAAACCACTTGTTTGGCCATTGCCGCGCTGCTGGCCTTTTTATTTCTTGTAAAAAAGGGAGTTCAGTTTTCAATACCTTCCAACTGGTTACCGGGCCGTTCATTGATGATGCAGGCGCTTCCCTTTGGCATTACTGTTTTGTTAATGTCGATGCATTCCCGGCTCGATGCGTTCCTGCTGGAAAGAATGAATGCCAACGGTGCACATGAATCAGGTGTATATGCTGCCGCTTACCGCTTACTGGATGCAGCAAATATGGCAGGCTACCTGGTGGCTTCGTTTATGTTGCCTTATATCGCGCGTCGCTGGAGTGCGCGGGAAGAGATCACCACTGTTGTTCATAATTGCCGGCATTTTTTATTACTGCTATCAACCGGAATTATTATTACCGTTGTTTCCCTGGCGCCCTGGATACAACAGGTATTATATCATCATAATGATGCTTATGGTGTTGATGTTCTTCGCTGGTGCCTGCCCGCATTAGCCGGGTATTCCCTGGTACAGATATATGGCACCGTACTGACGGCAACAGGCCGTATCATGGATTTCTTTTTTATTAATTTAATATCGACGTTGCTGAATATCGTACTGAACATTGCACTGATCCCTTCCTGGGGAGCAAAAGGCTGTTGTATTGCTGCGCTTTGCAGCCAGTTTGTTTGCGGTCTGATCACTATGTTATATGTAAAACAGAAATTGGGCGTCAGTCTTCATCTTCGCTCCCTCTTAATCTATACTTTTACAGCTATATTGCTGGGTGCGTTTTATTATTTCTGCCAGGATTGGCCAGTGGGTAAATGGTTATTGATCGTAGCGGCAATACTGATCACTATTTCGGTAATGCTGGCTACCAGATTGGCGGGACTTACCCAATGGATCAAATCCTGGGGAAAACAAAACTTATAATTAAAAAAATATACATGCCCGATATCTTTTATCTTATAAAAAAATGGTGGAAAAGGATGTTGCTTATCATCATCCTGGCAGTAGCTGTAGCGGCGGCAATCGTTTTTACGCAACCGGCCCGTTATTTATCAGTTGCCACCGCTCTTCCGGCCAATCCTGCATTGATGGATAAAGCCAGCATCTTCAATACGAATATCCAGGGACTTTATTCGAGTATGGGAGGCGCCGATGAACTGGATGTGATATTAGGAACTGCCCAACTGGACACCGTGTATTTAGCGGTGACAGACGCATTTAATTTATGGGATCATTATAAGACGAAAGGGGAAAAAGAAGAATTACGGTTTAAATCGGCCGGTGTTTTAAAAAAGAATACCCGGGTGATCAAAAGTGATTTTGGCGAATTGAAGGTGAAAGTATGGGATACAGATAAAAACCTGGCTCCGCAATTAGCCAATGCGATCATGGATAAGCTGAATGCTATTCACCAATCGATTAAAAATGCAAGTAATGGCGCTGTGTTGGAAAACCTGAAAGCCGGCCGGTTGAAAATTGCCTTTTCGATGGATAGCAGCAAAACAAGCGGGCAGATTTACCCTGCACAACAGTCTTTATTAGCAGATCAATTGCAGCAATATGAAAAATTGATTGGAGAGTATCAATTGGTATTCGACAGCAAACCTTCTGTGCTTATCATGGTAGAACGTGCAAGGATAGCAGAACATCCCGACCACCAGGGACGATGGGTGATATTGGCTGCTACTGCATTTTTAGCATTCTTATTTTCTTTATTACTTGTGCTGGTTTTGGAAGGAAGAAAAACGAAAGCGTGATCCATCCTGCAAAAAATAATACTTTCTCCTTTTTTTTCTTTGCTGCCCTCTTTGTTTTGACGACAGCAGCAGCACTATTGATTGATCAATACTACCTGATCGCAGTTCCTTTTTTACTATTATTTTTTTATGCGGGCTGGCAAAATATCTCCTTTGTATTTCTATTATTGATCTTTTCGTTGCCCTTTTCAATGGAGTACCAGGTTACAGATACCTTAGGTACCGATCTGCCCGATGAACCATTGATGTTATTTACAGCAGGATTATTTTTTTTCTATTGTATTTATAAACCATCGGTATTACCCCGGAAAATGGCAATGCATCCGTTGATTGTTTTATTAATAATAGGATTTGCCTGGTCTGTATGTTGTACCTTATCTTCTACGCAACCACTTTTATCTTTTAAATATTTACTGGCTAAAACATGGTATACCGGCGCTTTTATACTCGCGCCGCTGATCGTGTTCCGGGAGAAGAAATTTATCCGGTATACGATCATGGCGTTAGCTGTTTCCATGGTCCTGGTTACTTTACTTACCCTGCTGCGTCATTTTCAATATGGATTTACATTCGCATCTATCAATACGGCACTGCATCCTTTTTTCCGTAACCACGTAAATTATTCGGCGATGCTGGTATGCGTGATACCGGTAATAGCGATATACCGGCGATCCGCCAGCGGGAAATTGAAAATGTTATCCGGTATCATATTGCTGGTTTTGCTGGCCGCTTTATTTCTTTCCTATGCGCGCGGGGCCTGGCTCGCACTGTTAACCGGTGTTGTTGCTACCTGGCTGATCCGGAAAAAATGGTTGGTATGGAGCTATGTTATCGTGATAACCCTGGTAGTTACTGCTGTATGCTGGATAAAAAGCAATGACCGCTACCTGCAATTCGCACATGATTACCGTACGACTATCTTTCATGTGGATTTCAGGGATCACCTCGAAGCTACTTACGAATTCAAGGATGTTTCGACAGCGGAACGATTTTACAGGTGGATAGCAGGGATAAGAATGATAAAAGATAGACCCTTTACCGGCTATGGCCCTAATACATTTTATAATAATTACCGTCCCTATGCAATACCGGCTTTTAAAACATGGGTGAGTACCAATTACGAACATTCAACAGTTCACAATTATTTTTTACTCATCATCATTGAACAGGGTATTCCCGGGTTGCTGTTTTTTCTTTTACTGACAGGGGCCATGCTGTATTATGCGCAACATCTTTATCATCGTACCAGTGACCGGTTTTATAAAAATCTTGCACTGGGGACAGGGATTATCACCGTTATGATACTTACAGTAAATTTTTTGAGTGATTTAATTGAAACAGATAAGATCGGGAGCTTGTTCTTCCTGGCAATATCAATGCTTGTCGCGGCAGATATAAATACAAGAAAAAACCGGAAGCATAATTATGTATAATAAGTATCAGATCTTTCCTCTCACATTCAACGCATCGCGCAGACCATTTCCCAATAAATTAAATGCCAGCACCAGCAGCATGATCGCAAACCCCGGCGCCAGCGCAAGCATCGGATTTTGGGTGATGATAAAATTGTAATTTTCTTTTATCATCAATCCCCAGCTGGGTTGTGGAGGCTGCACACCTATTCCCAAAAAACTTAATCCTGCTTCTATAATAATGGCAGATGCAAAATTAGATGCAGCGATAACCATAACGGGCTCCATGATATTGGGCCAGATATGACGGACAATGATCCTGGCATTGGAAAAGCCCAATGCCCTGGCTGCTTCCACATATTCGAATTCGCGTACTGCCAATACCTGTCCGCGAACCAGGCGCGCTACATTCACCCACATCGTTAATCCGACTGCAATAAATACCTGCCAGAATCCTTTGCCCAGCGCCAATGTAATCGCGAACACAAGTAATAGAGTAGGAATGCTCCAGATCACATTGATCAGCCATAAAATAATAGTATCAGTGCGACCGCGGAAATAACCAGCCACCGAACCCAGTATAAGACCAATTGAAAGTGAGATAAGTACGGTGATCAATCCTACGCTTAAACTGATCCGCGTACCGATAATGATCCGGCTAAGGATATCACGACCGAATTTATCGGTACCGAGTAAGAACCGGCCTTTCTTAACAGGTATATCTGCCAATTGATTTTTGTGAAAAGCTTGTCTTTCAGAAAGGTCCTCATCAATATATTGTTGCACGATGATGCTATCGCCTTGTTGCTGGTAACTGACAATGGGTACATAATGATAATTATCTTCCCTGCCATCAACCAATTGTTTAAAAAAGCCTGTATGTACAGGCGATTTATCTTTCTTTACTACCAGAAATTCCTGGGTGAGACCGGGTTTGCTGCTTCCTATTTCCAGGATGATGCGGTTCGCATAAGGCGATTGATCGGCTGCTATGAAATAGCCAAACACTGCGACAATAACAGCCAGAATGATAACAACCAGGCCAAAGATTGCGCCTTTGTTCTTCTTAAGCCGTTTCCAGGTTGCCCGTTGATCACTCATGAGGGGAAGGTAGAAAATTTTGTGGAAGAATGCCTGTTATCGGTCGCTTGCTTTTTATAGTATCATTCTTGATTGGTGTTGGGTTTTAGATTTTAGGTGTTAAGTGTGAAGTGTCTCTGATTAGTAATCTTTGCGATGTTATAAAACTGCTAGCGGTAAATAAGCTAAAACCTAAAACCAAAACTGCAATCACCAGCGTTTCCTGCTTTAGTAAACTTTTCTTCCTTTCCATTCATATTTACCAAACTGACCAAATAATCCAGAGGCTATGGTATATAGAATGTGTAAGGGCTGAAAAAAGAAAAAATATTTCAATAGCTGCCGCTTACCAAAAAATCCTGCAATAGTATATACAAAAGGAAATTCAATAACCGTTTTGGTTATCCAGAATCCGGCCAGCCACCACCAATAATAATGACAAATAAAACCAGCTACGATCAATGCAAGGAAAGAAAGATTAAAAAGATAAACAAGTAACAACACAGCAATGATGCGTTTATCATCATAAGTAGTGGCTTTACTGGCCCAGCGGATACGCTGGTTAAAAAAGGCCGGCCAGGTTTCCGCCGGTCTGGTTGATATAATAGCCTCTTTCGCTTTTAGATATTGTACACGTTGCGGGTATCGTTTCCATATTTTGTGCATCAGCAGCATATCATCACCGGAAGCGATATTGTCTATACCGGCAAATCCATTTACTTCCGTAAAAACAGTTTTCTCATAGACGAGATTAGCACCATTGCACATGGAATGAAAATTTGCATACACCGATGCGCCTGTGATGCCCTGCAATACCATAAAATCGAGTTGCTGGAAAACAGAAAGAAAATAGTTGCCGCTTCCACTGTTGATATTGACAGGAGCAGCTATGAAAACAGGTTGATTTTTTTCTTTGAAAGAAGCGATCGATTGCAACCAGTAAGGTAAAGGCAGACAATCTGCATCGGTGGTAACGATCAATTCACCAGTAGCAGCTGCAATACCTGTCTCAATGGCCTTTTTCTTATAGGAATTGATATGATCCTCTTGTAAGGAGATGAGTTTAACACCTGGAAAATTGCCGACTACGGCAACTGTTCCATCTTCGGAATGATCATCGATCACGATTATTTCCACATATTCTTTGGGATAAACCTGTTTCTGCAAGGCAGCTAAAAGCTGACCGATATTTTTTTCTTCATTTCTTGCCGGGATGATCACCGATATATATGTAGTAGCAGGAGGTTCAGGTAAGAGATGAACAGGAATAGCGTTCCAGTTATACCAGTAATAAAATATAAGAACACTATAAAGAATAAAAAGTGCTATGATAACAGAAAGAAATACCATAAACTGTAAATCTACCCATAACTTTTAAAACTCTTATCGCAAAACCCCGGGAGGAGAATCCTGCAGGCTTTTAAGTATTTCGATTGCATATTTTTCATGCAAAACCTGGTGACCTGAATCGATTATTTTCAGGGAAGCATACCCGGCTATGGGTTTGATAAATGCTTCGCCGCGGGCAGGTAAAATGATCCGGTCATACTTGCCATAGATCAAACGTGTTTGTGTTTTATATAATGAAATATAAGAATGGATGCGTTTCAGATTCGGCTTTAAACGCCGGAGGGTGGTCCAGCGCTGGTATAATTTCAGGCGCGCATCAGGATCGCCGATATAATAATTTACAAATTTTAAAACACTGGCATTGACAATTCCTGTCCGGCCCAATAATTTTAAGAAGCCCAGGAACCAGCCTGGTTTTTTCATGGTAAAAGCGAATAGGCGATTTCCTATCCAGGTGCGTGTAGCGAGCCAGTACCAGAAATTTACCGTTAAGCCATCGGGGGCCAACAGCACCAGCTTTTCGATGGATTGCGGCCATGCCTGGTAAAGACTGAGGGCCACTCTTCCTCCCAAACTGAAACCGATCAGTGAAAACCTGGGGCCTCCCTGGTAGCCATCAGGATGTGCCGGCAGGTTATTGGCCAGCAGGATCTCGTGAATGATCTGTTGCAGATCGGTATGTGTAAAATTCAATCCCTGGTTCCACCGGGTAAAACCATGAAAAGGCAGATCGATCGCATAAAAAGTATACTCATTCCCGGCGCAGGCCTCTAAAAACTTATAGTACGACGAATCTTCCCCATAGCCGTGAAAACACACGACCAGCCCCGGTCCCCGGCCAATCCGGTGATAAGCGATTGATGATCTTTTATATAGTAAAACCTCTTTTTGCATGGGATTAAAGCCCACAAAGTTTGGCGAAAAATTATTTGACCGGACCAAATTTAATACTAAATTTGGATAGTTGCACAAACAACTATATGTCAAACAACCAATTTAAAAAAGGCGAGCTCTACAGCTTTATTACCGGGAAAGCTTCCACGGCAATCGCCCGTCGTTTGCAGAAGCGGTTCAATAGTGCCGGCTTAAATATCACCATAGAACAATGGAGTGTTTTATATCATTTATGGAAGGAGGATGGCCGCAGCCAGCAGCAATTGTGCAATGCTACGTTCCGCGATAAACCCAGTATTACCCGTTTGGTCGATAACCTTGAAAAACTCAATCTGGTAAAAAGAGTGGCCTCGGAGAATGATCGCCGGATCAACCTGATCTACCTCACCAAACAGGCACAAAAACTGGAAGAAGAAACCATGCTTATCGCCGATGAAACATTGAGTGAAGCATTAAAGACCGTACCAGCCGATAAGATCGATGTTTGTAAAGAGGTGTTGCAGGTTGTGTATGATAATCTGAAATAGTGAATAGTGGCAGACAATAGTAAGCATTTAAAATTTGAAACCTTTAAACTTATAATACCATGAGTGCAGCAACAGAGACCAAACATGTTCTGAAAGGGGGCGAATGGCTGGTAAAGGAATCTTTACCGGCTGATATTTACACGGCCGAAGATTTTACGGAAGAAGAAAAAATGGTCCGTGATATGTGCGACCAGTTTTTGGACGCAGAAGTATATCCTATCCTCGACAGGATCGATAACCTGGAGCCGGGGCTGATGAAATCACTGGTAACAAAAGCAGGCGAACAGGGTTTGCTGGCCGTATCCTTCCCGGAAGAGTATGGCGGACTGGGAAAAGATTTTGTTACCTCTACGGTTGTCAATGAATACCTGGGAGCCGGCCATTCATTTTCCGTAGCTATTGCGGCGCATACGGGCATCGGTACTTTGCCGATCCTTTATTTCGGTACGCCGGAACAAAAGAAAAAATACATTCCTAAACTTATCACCGGCGAATGGGCCGGAGCTTATGGTTTGACGGAACCAAACAGTGGCAGCGATGCATTAGGTGCAAAGACAACGGCCAAACTAAGCGCTGATGGCAAATATTATTTACTGAATGGCCAGAAATGCTGGATCACCAATGGAGGGTTTGCACAGGTATATACTGTTTTTGCAAAAGTAGATGGTGATAAGTTCAGTGCGTTCATTGTGGAAAGAGGAACCGAAGGATTTACACAGGGACCGGAAGAACACAAGATGGGTATCAAAGGTTCTTCTACCGTTCAATTGTATTTCCAGGATGCGAAAGTGCCGGTAGAAAATGTATTGGGTGAGATTGGCAAAGGTCACCGTATCGCCTTTAATATTTTAAATATTGGCCGTCTGAAACTTTGTGCAGCCGCTATAGGCGGAGCCCGCAGAGCACTGACGGATACAGTGAGGTATGCAAAGACAAGAGAGCAATTTAAGCAACCTATTTCCAATTTCGGAGCTATCAAGCATAAGCTGGCAGAAATGGCGATCCGCATTTTTACAGGCGAGGCTTCGCTTTATCGTACGGCTAAATGGATCGACGATAAAGAACATGAATTACTCGCTTCCGGCAAACCGGAAAATGAATCGTTATTGGGCGGTGCGGAAGAATATGCGATCGAATGTGCGATGCTGAAAGTATTCGGCAGCGAGGTATTGGATTTTGTAGTGGATGAAGGTGTGCAGGTACATGGAGGAAATGGTTTCAGCGCAGAATATAATATCTCCAGGGCCTATCGCGATAGCCGGATCAACCGGATCTATGAAGGAACCAATGAGATCAACCGCCTGCTGACATTGGATATGACCTTAAAAAGAGCCATGCAGGGAAGACTTGATTTGATGGGACCTGCTATGAATGTACAAAAAGAACTGATGAGCATTCCTGATTTTGGAGCTGAAGATGATGCCCCTTTTGCAAAAGAAAAGAAACTGGTAGCCAACCTGAAAAAAGCGATCCTCATTACATCAGGCGCTGCTGTGCAAAAGCTGATGATGAAGATAGAAGGCGAACAGGAAGTGTTGATGAATATTGCTGATATGGCGATTGAAACATTCAATGCCGAAAGCGTATTGCTGCGCGTAATGAAAATGACAGAGAAACAAGGCGATGCCGCCACGCAGATACACCAGGATATCATGCGTACTTACCTGTATGATGTAGCTGATAAAGTGAATAAATCCGGTAAAGATGCGATCAATTCATTTGCCGAAGGCGATGAACAACGAATGATCCTGATGGGATTGAAACGTTTTACCAAGGCAGAACCGTTTAACAGCAAAGAAGCCAGGAGAAGAATTGCGGATAAGATGATTGCTGAAGGAAAGTATTGCTTCTAGAGGATTTAAAATTCGGAGATTTGGAAATTGTTTGGTCGAAATGCGTTACATGTATCATTCTCTTTATAACAGAAGTAAAGTAGCAGCCTGCTGTCAATTTCCAAATTTCCCAATCGACTAATTCCACTGATCCTTATCATAATTCAAGGCCACTGTTCCGAACGGACCGGCTGCTTCCGCCTCCGCTTCACCATAAATCTTTTTTAATTCTTCACGGGTCACCTGCAATTCAGACAATTGCTGAACTCTTTTACGTTCAAACAAAATACCTATTGCCATAGGCACGGAAGTAACAATGGTAACAAGATAATAGATGAGATACGCATCTCTTGTATAATGACTTGCAAAAAGAGAATCGACAACATACACAAAACTATAACCTGCATAGGCAAACAACAGAGAAGCGATCATGATGGCTTTGCCGAGTGCCTTGTGATGGATCACCGCGATCTTCACCTGGTGAATAAAGAACAAGGAAGAAAGAGCGAGTATTATCAACAGGCCGGGTGCAAGAATGATGGTGATAGCTTTGTCAGTAAATCCATACACGGCAACGATGATCACTTCAAACAGCATAAAAATAAAAGTGGCCGATATCAGGTTCTTGCGGAATGAGGCCGTCGTGCTGAAATAAGTAAAAAACAGGAGTACAGCCGGTACTTCCAGCAGGTGATTGGTTATCCTGTAATAAAAAGGAAGTGTGTCATTGCTTCCGGGGCCATAGCTAAGTGTGATCAGGTTGTATGTAAAGATGAGCAGGTAATAAAAGAGTAAGGCTGGTAAACTTCGATACCAGGCAAGTCGGCAAATTAAAAGAAGGACGATGGGTAGGAATAAAATAATCGTTGAGACAATACCCATCCAGTTTAGCAAAGTCATACGGTCAAAGTTTTTCTTTAGGATAAGGGATCAGCCAATCTCGCAATCTCAATTCATCATGTAAATCTAACGACTGATGTACTCACATAGTGCTTGATTTTAATGGTTTATCCTAAAATTCAGTAAAACCTTGTACCTATTCAGTAAATCTACTGAAACGCCACCCGAGGGTTTTTATGCTGATCCTCTGGTATGATACGATTTCAGCTTTTTTTATATGTTAATAACCGGGCAGGGCAGCCGGTCCTGAAGGCAGTAAATGAAACAGGCCGGGAATAAATAAGGAAATTATTTCATGCATTTTTCTGCTACCGGTTCCGCTATTCAACCGGGTAAGCTTCACCATGATGACAGGTTATACAACGCACGATAGTAATATCTTCCGGCTTTTGTTTTTTATCGAAGTAGAAAAAGGTTTTATTGATATGCAGGGTCATCTTCATCATTTCCCGGGCATTTTCTTTCATCGGTAATTTATCGGAAGCATAATCAAGACTATCGGGTACATTGCTTGCAGCATGGCAAAAATCACAACTAACACCCAGTGCTTTATTGTATGACTGCATGATGCTATCGAGCTTTTGATCGCTGATATCGGCGGGTAAAATTTTCAGGTTCTTATGATCATCCGATGGCGCTTTCATAGCAGCAATCCCCGCGAGCGTCAGGAGACCCAGTACCGATACCGTAAGAAATTGTTTCCGGAAAATCATATAGCCTCTGCTTTTTGTAAAATGATGACGCAAAAGAACAGCGCCTGGTTGCCGCACGATTATTCAACTACATATTGCAAGCCTTCCGCAGCCGGTTTGTCTATGATCCAGTACAATTCCCCGTTCAAAGGCTGAATTACCTGTGCGGGGTAAAGCGATGGATCATGTTTACCCGAAGTAATATTCTGAATGGCTGCCGCTTTACCAATACCACTGACCAGGTAAGCTACCCGGCCGGCTCCATTCACTACAGGTGCAGTCAATGTGATACGATCAATATTCTCTTCGGCAAGCCGGAAAGATTTTACCCAATGTTCTTTTTCAAAAATAATATCATTATAGCCCGGGAAAAGAGAAAGCGTATGTGAATTATCACCAAGTCCGAGTAATACCAGGTCGAATGTATAGAGTTGCCTGTCGAAATAGTTATGCAATAACTCTTCATAAGCAGCAGCTGATTCAGCAGGATCTATGTTTGTTTGCATCTTATGAACCTGTGCGGGAGGAATGGGTACATGCGAAAGCAATTCATCAAAAGCCATTTTTGCATTATTGCGTTCGTCCGTAAAAGGAACCACCCGCTCATCTCCCCAGAAAATATGAATATTGGACCATTCGATTTGTTTTTGATAAACGGGATTGGCCAGGAGTT
>CAMLGR010000097.1 GCA_946479615.1 uncultured Bacteroidota bacterium
GTACCGCAACCAGGGAATCCGTGGCCGTGCCGGTGTAAAACCAGTCGTATTGGATGCCGGTGGTGATAGTCTTACCAAAGTGGAGAATATGATCATTGATGAAGATGCACTGGAACTGGCGTATGAAGGACAACGCTGGCCGGATCTGCTGCGGGTGTCTATCCGCAGGAATGATCCTTCTTTTATTGCTGATAAAATTTATAATAAGCTCATCAAATCAGGTTTGTCTGCCGGCGCTGCGAGCCAGGCAAGAGCAAAACTGATGGCGAAAGACTGGTTTCTGCCTTTTAAATGGTAGAGAAGCAAATAGATGCCATTATTTGAATTTCAGAACAATTGAATAAAAAATAATCGATAATCAATATTCAATGCTCAATTGTTGAGGAAATTTTCCACGGATGCACGGATATGATTCTTGGCTTTGCCCATGGTTGAAACCGTGGGGTAAAATAATCAGTAAGCAATGCTCAATTGATGAAAAAAATAGTCACGGATGCATGGATTTAGTTCGGATATTCGTCCACGGTTTCAACCCCTGGGATAAAATTAAAAGATACTATATGAAAAATCTATTTCTTCTCTTTCCCTGCCTGGTAATAGTTACACTACTCCATAGCCAACAGGTAAAAAATGATGCGACGGCACCTTTGCATGCATTGCAACCGGATTACCCGGTTCCTTATGGACCAACCAGTAAAGAGGATATCAAAAAAGTACTCGATAAAGTATTTGATTACCTGGATAAAACAACTCCTTACGAACTGATCAATAAAACTACGGGACAGGAAGTGATCACAGCCGCACAACTCGATACCAATACGATCATTAAGAAAGGAGATTTCAGGCTGGTGAGTTATGAATGGGGCGTGACATATGCAGGTATGCTGGCTGCTGCCGATGCAACGGGCGATAAAAAATACAGTACGTATGTAAAACAGCGCTTCGATTTTATGGGCAAATGGATTCCATTGGTCATAACGAAAATACCTGCCGGGAATATCCGCCGCAACGATTTGTTCCGTCAGCCCATCGACCCCCGCGCACTGGACGATGCAGGTGCTGTCTGCGCTTCGATGATCAAAGCGACACGGGCAGGATTGGTAACAGAACTTCGTCCGCAGATCGACCGCTATATAGATTTTATCGCCAATAAAGAATACCGGTTAAGTGATGGCACTTTGGGACGGAATCGCCCGCAAAAAAATACACTCTGGCTCGATGATCTGTACATGGGTGTGCCCGCACTTGCCCAGATGGGAAAATTAACGGGTGATAACAAATATTTTGATGATGCCGTAAAGCAGGTCAAACAATTTGCACAACGCATGTTCAATGAAGAAAAAGGCCTGTACATGCATGGTTGGGTGGAAAGTATGGAAACCCATCCTGAATTCCGCTGGGGCCGTGCCAATGGATGGGCCTTACTGGCAAAAGCAGAATTGCTGGATGTATTGCCTGCTACTCACCCGGGATATGCATTTGTACTGGCTCAATTCAAAAAGCATGTGGCCGGTTTGGCAAGCTATCAGTCAGGTTCCGGATTCTGGCACCAGTTGCTAGATCGCACGGATTCCTATCTTGAAACATCTGCTACGGCTATTTATGCATATTGTATTGCTCATGCATGCAACAAAGGATGGATCGATCCCGTCACTTATGCACCGATGGCAATGCAGGCCTGGAATGCGGTCACAGCAAAGATCAATGAGAAAGGACAGGTAGAAGGCACCTGTGTAGGAACGGGAATGGCATTTGATCCATTATTCTATTATTATCGTCCGGTCAATGTATATGCGGCACATGGATACGGACCGGTATTACTGGCAGGTGCTGAACTGTATAAACTGGCATCGACAGGAGGATTTAAGATCAATGATAGCGCGTTGCAATTTTATAAATGATGTTTCCCGAAGCCGCCGCGAGAAACAAGTGGCAACAGAACAGGATGGCAAAACCTATTACATTCCTACGTTTGACATGGCATTCGGTTATAGATATGAGCTGGTCGTGAAATAAGACCAGGAATTTGGACCCGGAATGAATTCGCATATGAAAAAGACCCTTTTGCTACCCCTGTTACTGGCTGGTTCAACCGTTTTTGCCCAGCGTTTTGATTTTGGATCAGGTAAAGCTGCTCCCGGTTATATAAAAATAACTCCCGCTACAAAATATACCGATCAATCGGGGTATGGATTCACCCAGGCGCGTTCGGTTACCGCTATCGATAGAAAAACAAGTAATCCTTTAACGGCAGACTTTATTACCAGCGACAGTGCTTTCTTCTTTTCCGTCAAATTGCCTGACGGTAATTATAACGTCAAACTCATACTCGGAGACACCAAAGGAACTTCTGCAACTACTGTTCGCGTAGAGAACAGGCGACTGATGTTATCAAATATCCGCACCACCAGGGGACAAATCATTACCAAATTGATTACAGTACACCTGCGTGATAGTCTTATCCGCGACAAGGACCAACAAGTGACTAGTAAAGTGCGTCTAAAACCAAGAGAATCAAATTATCGTCACTGGGATAATATGCTCACACTTGAATTCAATGATAGTCTTTCAAAAGTGTGTGGGATAGAAATCACTCCCAATAAAACGGCTGCTACTATTTTCCTGGCTGGTAATTCCACCGTAGTTGACCAGGACAGGGAACCCTGGGCCGCCTGGGGCCAAATGTTCCCATCATTTTTTGAACCGGGGAGTATCGCTGTTGCCAATTATGCAGAATCCGGTGAAACATTGAAAGCGTTCAAAGGAGAAAAAAGATTGGAAAAAATATGGAGCCTGGCAAAACCGGGCGATTACCTGTTTATAGAATTTGCGCATAATGATCAGAAACCAGGCAGCAGTCACCTGGATGCGTTTACTACTTACAAGGAAACCGTGAAGGAATGGATCCATGAAGCGCAGAGCCGTAAAATGATACCGATACTGGTCAGCTCCATGAATCGCAGGAGCTTTGACAGCACAGGTCATATCGTCAATACACTCGAAGGTTATCCCGAAGCGATGCGGCAAACGGCCCGTGAAGAAAATGTGTTCCTGGTCGATCTCAATGCGATGAGTAAAACATTGTATGAAGCATGGGGACCCGAAGGATCGGTCAAAGCATTTGTTCATTACCCTGCAAATACGTTTCCCGGTCAGAAAGAACCTTTAAAAGACAATACACATTTCAATAGTTATGGAGCGTATGAACTGGCGCGTTGTATCGTGCAGGGATTGAAAGAGGGAAGATCGGGATTGGTGAAATATTTGAAAAAAGATATTCCTGTTTTTGATCCGGCGCATCCTGATCCGGTTGAAAAATGGTACTGGCCCCTGAGCCCGTTGGCAGAAGCGATAAAGCCAGATGGTAACTAATAAAACTATGTGAAACCTATGTTCCTATGATCCTATGTGGTGAGATTACGCCAGTCAGCTTTTTTACCACATAGACACATAGGAACATAGGTTTCACATAGGATAACTAATAAAGTATAATTTAAATAGTCATGAAAAAAACAATCGTTTGCCTGCTGTTATTCTTTTGCCTGTACACCTCTTTGAAGGCACAACCTCTGCTTGAAACGAGTGGTCAGAAAATGCCCAATGAATGGATCGATAAAGACACGCATCATAAAATGATTCGGCTCACAGATACCAGCCGCAGTAATCTTAGCTTTTATTTTCATAACGATCCATTTGTCGGCAATCAAATGGTTTTTTATAGCAGCGCCCCCACAGCGGCATCGGATATCACGGTTACCAAGCAGGAAACATCCAACGGATATTTCAAAGACAAGCAATTGTATGTAGTTGATCTCACTACTAAAAAATCGACACCACTTACGCACCAGGTTTCTTCCATGAGCGGAGAAATGGTTTCCCAAAAAACAGGCAATGTTTATTACCAGGTAAAAGACAGTGTGTATATGACCAATGTGCATACAAAGAAAACAACACTCTTGTATGTTTTTCCTGATGATTATAAAGGAAGTATTGCTACTGTCAATGCCGATGAAACATTCCTGGCTGGCGCCAAAGCCAGCGAAGCACAGAAAGAAGTATACAGGCAAAATCCGGAAAAAAAGGATTATTTCAATTTGATCTACCAGGCCAAGTTGCCGAATGATCTTTTTACGATTGAACTCTCTACTAAAAAATTAAATAAGATCCATACAGAAAATACATGGCTCGGTCACGTACAATTTTCTCCTACCAATCCTGATTTGTTAATGTTCTGTCATGAAGGTCCCTGGCATCTGGTGGACAGGATCTGGACAATCAATATCAAAACAAAAGAAACCATACTGCGTCACAAACGGACAATGGATATGGAAATAGCCGGTCATGAATTTCCTTCTCCTGATGGAAAAAAGATCTGGTTTGATCTGCAAATGCCGAAAGGACAAACCTTTTTCCTGGCAGCGGTTGACCTGCAAACAGGAAAAGAAGAAAAATATAGCATGACAAGAAACGAATGGAGCATTCACTTTGCGGTGTCGGCAGATCAGAAACAGTTTGCCGGCGATGGGGGTGATCCCGGACAGGTAGCGAAAGCGCCGGATGGAAGATGGATCTATCTTTTTAAAAAGGATGGCGATCATCTTGTCTCGGAAAAACTGGTCAATATGAAAAATCATAACTACCGGCTGGAACCCAATGTGCATTTTTCTCCCGATGGTAAATGGCTTATTTTCCGGGCGAATTTTGAAGGAGATTCACAGGTATATGCGGTAGAGATTGCAAAAAGTAAACTGTAGATCCTTCGTGTGGAATAACTCTAAAAAACAGCATCAATCAATAAAGCCAAAAACAGATGAAAGGCAAAAAAATAGCTCTCTTTATTGCTTTCTTCCTTGTAATTAGTGCAGCCAATTCCCAACTCAAATGGCCGGTTGTTACTTCAACCAGCAAACCCTGGACGCGCTGGTGGTGGGAGGGTAGTGCCGTTACAGCGCCCGATCTTACCTGGAACCTTGAACAATACAAACAGGCCGGCCTGGGTGGTGTTGAGATCACACCGATCTATGGTATCTATGGATATGAAAAGCAATTCGTCAATTTTCTTTCCCCGGAATGGATGCAATTGCTTGTACATACATTACAGCAATCAAAACGTCTTGGTATCGGTGTGGACCTTGCCAATGCAACCGGCTGGCCATTCGGTGGACCCTGGGTAACGGATAATGATGCGAGTAAGACCATTTATTATAAAACGTATACGCTGGCTGGCGGATCGCAGTTGAAAGAGGCAGTAGAATACAACCAGGAAGCATTTGTGAGAACTGCCAATAACAAAGCAGCCGGTATCGATTCTATTTTGCAACCTGTTTCAGCCAATAAAAATCTGCAGGCACTAGCGCTTGACCAGATCCAGTATCCCGGTAAACTTCCCTTACAATGCCTGATCGCTTACAGCGATGCTAAAACCGTTTTGGATATTACTGATAAAGTGGGTGCCGATGGAAAACTGCAATGGACAGCACCCACAGGCAACTGGACCTTGTACGCATTATTTGAAGGATTGCATGGTAAAATGGTGGAACGTGCAGCGCCGGGTGGCGAAGGATATGCAATCGATCATTTTTCTAAAAATGCGGCGATCAATTATTTTAAAAAATTCGATCAGTCGTTTAAGGGCTATGATCTTTCTTATCTCCGTTCTTTTTTCAATGATTCCTACGAAGTCGATGATGCAAGGGGACAGGGTAACTGGACATCGGATTTCTTTGCAGAGTTTAAAAAAAGAAAAGGCTATGATCTGAAACAGGAACTGCCTGCTTTGTTCAATAAATCGGATGCAGATAAAAATAGCCGTGTCATATATGATTACCGTTCGGTGATCGATGAATTGATACTGGAAAATTTTACGGGTGAATGGAAAAAATGGGCAGCTTCAAAAGGGAAAATGGTGCGTAACCAATCGCATGGATCGCCGGCAAATACACTGGATCTTTACAGCGTGGTAGATATTCCCGAAACGGAAGGTACCGATATCCTTCGTTTCAAATTTGCTACTTCGGCTGCGAATGTGATGGGTAAAAAACTGGTTTCATCTGAATCCGCCACCTGGCTCAACGAACATTTTTTATCTTCCTGGGGGGATGTGAAAAAAGCGATCGATCTGTACTTTCTTGGTGGAGTGAATCATATATTTTATCATGGTACGGCGTATTCACCCAAAGATGCTCCCTGGCCAGGTTGGTTATTTTATGCAGCAGTGCATTTTCAACCGGTCAATCCGCAATGGAAAGATTTTCATACACTGAATGAATACATCACAAGAGTGCAATCGTTCCTGCAACAGGGTCGCCCTGATAATGATGTATTATTATATTACCCGATCGTGGACCGGTATTCGGAACCGGGAAATACGTTGTTGCAGCATTTCGATGGCATGGAAAGGAATTTTGAAAAGACAGATTTCGAGCATGTTTCCAAAGAGATGGTAGAGAAGGGATATAGTTTCGATTTTTTCTCCGACCGGCAATTGCAGCATTTTACTGTTTCCGGTAATAAAATTATCAGTGGTGGTAATAGTTATAAAACGATACTGTTGCCAAATAACAAACTGATCCCCCTGGCCAGTATGAAGAAACTGGTGGAACTATCAAAACAGGGCGCTACCATCCTGTTTTATAAAAATCTTCCGTCGGGTGTGCCGGGATTGGTTGACCTCGCCAACCAGCAACAATCTTTTGAGCAGGTAAAAGCAGGATGGAAATTCGAGCGCTTGCTGCCTGATGAGCCGATGCTGCAGACAAAGAATACTAAAGGGAAAGTTTTTTCAGGAGATAAACTGGAGGACCTGCTGGCCGCAGCTTTTGTGGAAAGCGAACCCATGAATAAATTGGGATTATCGTTTATAAGAAGGAAGAATACGAATGGATATACTTATCTCATTGCGAATCGCACCGATAAAACCATACAGCAGGAAGTAAGACTATCGGTTGGTGCGGCATCTGTTGGACTGTTTGATCCGATGACAGGAAAAACAGGATTGGCAAAATCGCGGATCACTAAAATAAGAGGTGTATTGGTTCAGTTACAATTGCAACCGGGCGAGACCACTATTTTGCAGACATATAATACGCCTGTTACCGGCGCAGCCTTTACCCATTACGAAGCCTCCGGCGATACCAAAGAGATCACGGGCGACTGGTCGCTGGAATTTTTAACCGGTGGACCTGTATTGCCGGCGAAAATGGAGAAGGTGAAATTAGGTTCCTGGACAGAACTCGATGGTGATGCGGTAAAGAATTTTTCCGGAACAGCGCGGTATAGCATTTCATTTGCAAAACCTGCCGGTAATGCAGCGGCCTATACTTTATATCTCGGAACGGTGCATGAAACAGCAGAGGTCATATTGAATGGAAAAAAGATAGCAACATTATTGGGGCCGGATTTCCGGGTAACCATTCCTGCAACAGCATTCAGTGCGAATAATAAACTGGAAATTATCGTCGCCAACCTGATGGCGAACCGGATCACTTATATGGATAAAAACAATTTGCCCTGGAAAATATTTTACAATACCAATATGCCGGCAAGACGAAGAGAGAATAGTAAAGATGGAATCTTTACAGCAGCGGATTGGAAGCCGCTTTCTTCCGGTCTTATCGGGCCTGTAACATTAACGCCGGTGTCGGTGGTTAAATAAAATTTGTCCCATTGGCCGTGGTTTCAACCATGGTAATCGATGAATATCCAATACCAGCTGCCCATGGTTTTAACCATGGGCTGGTTCAATATAAAATGTTGAACGATGAGCGGGTAAGAACAAATGCTAAAATAGATACATGCTGTTAAAGATCATTTCCTGTTCTCTTGCTATACTATTCGCCATTCATTCTTTTGCCCAGCCGGTTGCACCTAAACCTTTATTCGACGATCCGGTGTACCATGGCGCAGCTGATCCCGTGATTGTATACAACCAGCAAAAAAAATGCTGGTGGATGTTATATACGAATCGCAGAGCATCCTTGCAGGATTCATCCGGTGTGAAATGGGTGCATGGCACAAGAATAGGGATCGCAGAATCCAAAGATGGTAACCAATGGAAATATGTCGATACGGCTAATATCAATTATCGTCCTGATAGCGGTTACACGTTCTGGGCACCTGATATTATTACCTGCAAAGGCATTTATCATATGTATCTCACCTATGTGCCTGGCATTTTTAATGATTGGAACCATCCCCGCGAGATCATACATCTTACCAGCAAAGATCTGATGAATTGGGACTATGAATCCACGGTATCGCTCGCCAATCAGAAAGTGATCGATGCTTCAGTTTTTCAATTGCCCGATGGAAATTTTCGCTTGTGGTATAATAATGAGAAGGATGGAAAATCGATTTACTATGCCGATAGCAGGGATCTGTATCATTGGGAGGATAAAGGGAAAGCAATACCGGCAAGAGGCGAGGGACCTAAAACATTTCATTGGAAAAATAAATACTGGATGATCGTGGATGCCTGGAAGGGAATGGAGATCTATTATTCAGATGATCTGCTGAACTGGACAAAACAAGCCAGCCGCATTCTTGAATTGCCGGGAAAAGGAAAAGACGACCAGGCGATCGGCGGGCATTGTGAAGTGATCGTCAATGATGATCATGCCTATGTCTATTATTTCACTCACCCGGGCCGTCGGAAAGATAAACCGGCTGCCAGGAATTCTTTTGATGATAAGAGAAGTGTGATACAGGTAACGGAATTGTTTTATGAAAATGGCGAACTCACCTGTGACCGCGATAGGCCCACCCCGGTAAAACTCAAATCTCCCCATTAGTGCAGAAGATCTATGTATATATTGCCAGTTGTGCCGTGTTTTGGTTGATGAACAGTGCAGCAGCCCAGCAGGGTTCATTAATTGTGTCGGATAAAAATGCTGCTTCTTCCTTTCCTTTGGTATCCGGTAATTCTTCAGCTACTATTTACATTGATAAAAATGATGCTGCTGTAGTTGGCATTGCTGCAAAAGCATTGTCGGATGATATCACATTAGTAACGGGAAAGTCTTTGCCGGTAGATCAGTCAGGCGTATTTGCAAATGGATATGCTGTTGTTATAGGAACGATCGGGCATTCGGAATTGGTTGATAGTATCATCAGGGTGAACAGGATCGATATTTCTTCCATCAGCAACCAATGGGAATCTTCTCTGATCCGCATCATTCAGCCACCCACGAAAAAAAATAAAGCGATGTTGCTTATTGCCGGGAGTGACCGGAGAGGGACTGCTTTTGCTGTATTTGAACTATCCCGGAGAATGGGCGTGTCCCCGTTTTATTGGTGGGCCGATATTACACCTGTAAAAAGAAAGGAATTATTTGTGACGGGCAGTTATCGATCAGGATCGCCCTCTGTAAAATACCGGGGCATCTTTATCAATGATGAGGATTGGGGCATACAACCCTGGGCGGCTACAAAAATGGATACGGGGATAAAAGATATTGGTCCGCGTACCTATGAAAAAGTATTTGAATTGCTGCTCCGGTTAAAAGCCAATTATATCTGGCCCGCGATGCATCCCTGCACCAAAGCATTTTATTATTATAAGGAGAATCCCGAAGTGGCCGATCGCTATGCCATTGTGGTAGGGGGTAGTCATTGCGAGCCGATGTTGCGCAATAATGTATTTGAATGGGCAGAAAACTATGAACAGGAATATGGAAAGAAACCAGGTGAATGGAGATATGATCTCAATAAAGATGAAATATATAAATACTGGGATGACCGTGTAAAAGAATCTGTTCATTATGAATCGGTATATACTGTTGGAATGCGTGGTGTGCACGATGGCAGCATGCCTGGTCCGAAAGATCCTGATGCCAAAATGAAACTGCTGGAGCAGGTGATCGTCGATCAGCGGAAAATATTAACGGCGAATTTCAAAGAACCTGCTGCTGACCTGCCGCAGATATTTGTTCCTTATAAAGAAGTATTGAGTTTATACCGTCGTGGGTTGCCATTGGCGGATGATATCACCATTATCTGGCCGGATGATAACCATGGATATATCCGCCAGTTGCCCAACCAAACAGAACAAAAAAGAAGCGGTGGGCACGGTGTGTACTATCATTTATCGTATTGGGGAGCGCCAAAAGATTATTTATGGCTTTCTTCTGTTTCGCCCACACTGATCAACTATGAAATGACAAAAGCCTATCATGCAGGCGCTGGGAAACTTTGGGTGTTTAATGTGGGAGATATCAAACCTGCTGAAATGGAAATACAATATTGCATGGATCTGGCATGGAATATCCGGCAATGGCCAATTGAAAAGACAGGTGATTACATCTATAACTGGGCAAAGGAGATATTTGGAGAATCCTGCGCGGCTGAGATCGCGGCTATCAAAAATGAATATTATACCCTGGCGCAGTCAGGCAAGCCCGAACACATGGACGCGGTGAATTTTTCTTCTGAAGAAGCCAGGCAACGGGTAAACAGCTATGAAAAGATAGCGGCACGTGCTATGGTAATATATAGTAAAATCGATCCTTCATTAAAGGATGCTTTTTATGAATTGATCCTGTACCCGGTGCTGGGAGCAAAACTGATGAATGAAAAGATATTTTTTGCTCATAGCGGGGATATGGAAAAAAGCAGTCTGGCTTTCGATAGCATCGCTGTCATCACCCATATTTATAATAAACAGATAGCTGCTGGAAAATGGGATGGTATGATGAGCTGGCACCCACGCGACCAGAAAGTATTTGCAATGCCGGCAACAGATTCGGCATTTTCATTTTTACCTGCGCCCGATCTCACCTTAAGCGCTGCCGCTTATACTAATAAAAATACCGCTGTGAAAGTGATAAACGGGCTGGGCATTACTGGCAGTGGGGTAACGATGAATACCAATAATACAGATACGGGCTCTGTACTGCTTGTCTACAACCTTCCATCCATGAATGGGACTTACAACATCGAAGTAAAATGCCTGCCTGATTTCGATACGGAGTTTTCAAAGAATTTACGATACGGCATCGCCGTTAATAATGAAAAACAAACCTTGGTAAACGTTCATGCCGAAGCGGAAAGCAAGGAATGGAGAGAGAATGTGATCAGGGGATACTCCGTTGGGAAAACAGTGCATACCATGAACGGTTCGCCCGGGAAACTTTATATCTGGTTAAAAGATAAAAATCTTGTGATCAATACCATCGAATTTTACAAACAACCTAATAACTGATAGCATCATGTTCCGTCAATTGAAATTTTTACCGGCATCCCTCTTGTTTTCTTCCCTTCTTTTTGCACAGGCAAAGGAAATCAAATACCTATCGGGGACAGATTCAAAACATACCGTGCAATGGGATTTCTTTTGTACTGCTGGTCACAACAGCGGCGCCTGGGGAAAGATCGCTGTACCCAGCAACTGGGAATTGCAGGGGTATGGCAATTATAATTACGGGCGTGATTATAAAACCAATGGTAAGAACAGCCGGTTCTATGATGAGCAGGGTTTATATAAATACCAGTTTACGGTACCGGCTGCCTGGAAAAATAAAAAGGTCAATATCGTTTTTGATGGCAGTATGACGGACACCGAAGTAAAGATCAATGGAAAATCAGCCGGGGCTATTCACCAGGGAGCATTTTACCGGTTTAAATATGATATCAGTTCACTTTTATACTTTGATAAACCGAATACGCTGGAAGTTACCGTCAGTAAAATGAGCAGCGATGCCAGCGTTAACAATGCAGAACGTCTGGCCGATTACTGGATCTTCGGCGGCATCTTCCGTCCCGTGTTTCTCGAAGCAGTTCCCAAACAGCATATCGACTATGTAGCCATCGATGCAAAAGCAGATGGAAAATTTGCTATGCAGGTATGGGCAAAAGGATTGACGCAAAACGCTACAGCCATTACAACCATCACCGGTGCGGATAAAAAAGTGATCGCTACTATTAAAACGCCGGTTATCAAATCAGATAGTGTTAGCCTGGTGACAGCGCAGGTACAAAATATCAAAACATGGACATCGGAAACACCCAACCTGTATACAGCGCATATAGTATTGCAGGATGGAACTGGTAAAAAAATATATGAGTTATCTGAAAAATTTGGCTTCCGCACGATCGAGATCAGGAGAGGCATGGGTGTATATATTAATAATGTACAGGTAAAATTCAAGGGGGTGAACCGGCATTGTTTCTGGCCCGAAACAGGAAGGGCTTTGAGTGAAGACCAGCAACTGCTGGATGTAACGTTATTGAAAGAAATGAATATGAATGCAGTCCGCTGCAGCCATTATCCGCCTGATAAATATTTTTTACAGCTATGCGACAGTCTTGGTATTTATGTACTCGATGAACTGGCGGGTTGGCAGAAATATTATTCTACCAAAGCGGGTGAGCCATTGGTGAAAGAAATGGTATTGCGCGACCTGAATCATCCTTCGATCATATTCTGGGATAATGGAAATGAGGGCGGAACTAATAAGGAACTGGATGATGATTTTGTAAGATGGGATTTTCAAAAACGGCCCGTCATTCACCCGCATCACCGCCCGGGCAATGATTTCAATGGAATAGATTGTAATCACTACGAAGATTATTACAGCACCCAGAAAATACTGAATGATTCATTGATCTATATGCCTACCGAATTTTTGCATTCACAGGATGATGGAGGTGGTGGTGCCGCCATGCAGGACTTCTGGAACCTGCATTGGAAATCCCAACGATCGGCAGGAGGATTCATCTGGGCCATGCTGGATGAAGCAGTAGTAAGGACCGATCTTAATAATGTACTGGATGCAAATGGTCTCAACGCCAATGACGGCATACTGGGGCCACATCGTGAAAAAGAAGGAAGTTATTATGCGCTGCGCGAAATATTCTGCCCGGTACAGTTAACAGTACCTGTTACATTGCCGGCTGATTTCAACGGACAACTGCCATTGGAGAACCGGTTTCATTTTACCAATACCAGCCAGTGTAGTTTCTACTGGGCGCTGGTCAACTTCAGCAAACCCTTCGACAGGTTTGATGGATACGTGGTCAAACAAAAAGGAACGATCGCATCACCGGATATAGCGCCAACAAAGCAGGGCGCTCTTTCCATCCATCTTCCCGGCGATTATAAAAGTTATGATGCATTGGTAATCGTGGCCCGCGATCCTTTTGGAAAGGAATTGTTTAAATGGACGACATCCATTAAAAGCAATACGGATCTTATTAAAGATTTTGTTACCACAAGGAACGATGAGGCTTCCGTAAAAGAGACCGATAGTACGTATAATTTAACAGGCGGTGAAGTGACCATCGTATTAAATAAGAAAGACGGCCATCTTGTTACTACAAGGAATACCGCCAACGATTATGTACTATCATTTAATAACGGCCCTGTACTCGTAAAAGGAACGGCTGAACTGGTCACTTCCAAAACATACAAAGAAGGCAATGAGCAGGTTGCTGAATTTACATATACCGGCGACCTGAAATATATCAAATGGAAGATCAATGGGAGTGGCTGGACCACGCTGGAATATGAATACAGTGCTGAAGGAGATCAGCCCTTTACCGGCATCAGTTTTAATTACCCGGAGAATTATATACTGGGTAGCCGCTGGCTGGGTAAAGGTCCGTCGCGTCAATGGAAGAACCGGATGGCTGGCACACCTGTGAATGTATGGGAGAATGTATATAATAATACGCATACCGGTTACCCGCCACAGATATATCCTGAATTTAAAGGTTATTATGGTGAAATAACCTGGATGGAACTGAGTACGGTAGAAGGTAAGTTATATATTGCAAGCAAGGATAGTGGTTTGTTTGTGAGATTGTTTGATTTTTATGCATTGAGCAGTGCGAATAAACCACACCCCGAATTGCCGGTAGGTAATATTTCGTTCCTGGATTGTATTCCGCCGATAGGGACCAAACTGGCAACAGGTTTGACGACGAATACAAGAGTATATGGGCCGCAGAGCGAATTGAATCATATAAGCGGAAGTAAAAAGAGAACTTTGTATTTCTATTTCGGACTGCCGAAGACAACTGATAGCAAAGAAGCCTATAGCCGTCCTGCGGTCGACAACGTTTTCTGATATAGTAAACCCTATGTGCCTATGTGGTGAGATTACGCCAGTCAGCTTTTTTACCACATAGGCACATAGGGCACATAGAAATACACACATAGATAAAATACAGTGATATGAGATTTTGTTTGATTGTTATTTTGATAAGTATTACAGGTTATCTTATTGCTCAACCCATCAATAGGGAAGAGTTGGTGAAACGGCATAGTGTGCATATTAAAAAAGCTGATCCGTTGGCTTCTCTTTCATTGGGTAATGGTCAGTTTGCTTTTACAGCAGATATAACAGGACTGCAAAGTTTCCCGGAGTATTATGAAAAAGGAGTGGCACTCGGCACACAATCGGAATGGGGCTGGCACAGTTTTCCCAATTCCAATAATTATACATTCGATGAAACGTTAAAAGTATATGAGCTTGAAGGAAGAAAAATTCCTTATACCGTGCAGGTCAAGGAACCCGAACGCAGCAAACAGGCAGTAGAATATTTCCGTGTAAATCCTCACCGCCTGCAACTAGGAAATATTGGATTAGAGATCACCAAAAAAGATGGTACACTGGCAACTGTCGATGATATTCAGCAGGTGAACCAGAAACTGGATATGTGGACAGGTATGCTCACCAGTAAGTTCACTGTAGAGGGTGAGCCGGTGACTGTCAGCACCTGTGTACACCAGCAAAAGGATTTGGTGGCGGTGCGCATCGTATCGTCATTGGTCGGTCAGCACCGGCTGGCCATCCGTGCCCGGTTTCCTTATCCCACTGCACAGTTCAAGGATGGAGGTGCCAATTATACAAATGAAACAAAACATCATACCGATATTCTCAAACGCAGCACCGGGTATGCTTTGCTGCGCCGGCAGTTGGATACCAATAGTTATTATGTAGATATCAACTGGAAGCAAGCGGCTACCCTGCAGATCAAACAGGCGCATTATTACCTGGTGAAGCCAGCCGGTACAACCAACCAGTTTGAAGCAGCCATTCTTTTTTCTTCCAGGGAAGATGATAGTGAACTACCTTCCTTTTCACAAACAGAAAAAAATAATACTAAAGAATGGGCCGCCTTCTGGAAAAGTGGCGGTGCTATTGATTTTGCCGGCAGCACTGATCCGCGGGCAAATGAGCTCGAGAACAGGGTGATCCTTTCTCAATATTTATTAAAGATCCAGGAATCATCGGCTTATCCTCCGCAGGAAACCGGTCTTACGTATAATAGCTGGTATGGAAGGCCACATCTGGAAATGCATTGGTGGCATAGTGTGCAATATGCGTTGTGGGGAAGACCTGAATTGCTGCAAAAAAGTCTTGACTGGTATTTTACTGTAGCGGATGAAGCAACAAAAATTGCGAAGCGACAGGGATTCGATGGCTTGCGCTGGCAAAAGATGACGGATCATGATGGCAAAGAAGCGCCTTCTTCTGTGGGTTCTTTTCTTATCTGGCAGCAACCGCATTTCATTTACATGGCCGAATTGCTGTACCGGGAAAAAAATGATAAACGTATTATCAATAAGTACAAGGACCTGTTATTCGCGACGGCTGATTTCATGGCTTCTTTTCCTTCCTATGATGCGAAAACAAAGAAATATAATTTAGGAAGAGGATTGATCCCTGCGCAGGAATGTTTTGATCCGCTGACGACATTCAATCCTACCTATGAATTGGCTTACTGGAACTGGGCACTCAATATTGCGCAGCAATGGCGGATCAGATCGGGTCTTCCGCGTAATGCCAAATGGGATGAGGTGATCAATAACCTGGCCCCATTGCCTCAAAAGGATAATGTATATCTAGCAACGGAGAGTACACCGGATTGCTATACGACGGATCGCTATAAAACCGATCATCCTGCTGTACTCGGAGCCTATGCATCGATCCCTGCTGCCAATGGCCTTGACGCTACGATTATGAAAAATACATTCGACCTGGTATGGAAGGTTTGGCATTGGGATGATACCTGGGGCTGGGATTTTCCATTGACTGCCATGACGGCTACACGGTTGAACTTACCTGCCAAAGCGCTCGATGCTTTATTTATGCCGGTGCAGAAAAATACGTATCTCGTTAATGGACATAATTACCAGGATGACCGGCTGACCATTTATTTGCCGGGCAATGGCGGCATGCTTAGTGCTGTAGCGATGATGTGTGCCGGATATGATAATTGTACGATCAAAGACCCCGGGTTCCCGAAAGACGGTAGCTGGAAAGTGAAATGGGAAGGATTGAGAAAGATATTTTAGATTTTAAAGTTTAAATGCTGAATGATCCTGCCGCCGTTTCATCGCATACGTTACGTGAAAACCGGCCAGGGATGCTGTATAAATAAAATGAGTACAACCGATAATATAGTGACAGTTCCTTCCCGTGAAATGGAAAAGATATTCCATTCTATTCTATTGAAAAATGGAATGCAGGAAGAGAAAGCGAGGCAGTGCGCCCATATATTTACTTCTAACAGTATCGATGCTGTATATACGCATGGTGTCAATCGATTTTATCGCTTCGTTGAATACATCAAAAAAGGATATATCGATGCCAATGCAGAACCTGTTTTAAAGAATAAGATCGGTAACATTGAACAATGGGATGGGCGATTGGGGGCAGGGCCTCTCAATGCCACACGGGCTACCGATCGTGCGATGCAGTTGGCTGCTGAAAACGGACTGGGATGTATTGCTATGGCCAATACCAATCACTGGATGCGTGGCGGTACCTATGGGTGGCAGGCTGCTAAAAAAGGATTTGTATTTATCGGCTGGACAAATACAATGGCGAATATGCCGGCCTGGGGCGCTATCGATTGCAAGCTGGGAAATAATCCATTGGTGATCGCAGTTCCTTATAAGGATGAAGCGATAGTGATGGATATGGCGATGTCGCAATTCTCGGTGGGCGCTATGGAATTGGCTGTTATAAAAAAGGAACAATTATCATTACCGGGTGGATATGATGCAAAGGGAAACATGACTACCGATCCTGCTGCCATCATTCAATCCAAAAGAGTATTGCCGGTGGGTTATTGGAAAGGAGCGGGGCTGGCTTTATTGCTCGATCTGCTGGCCAGTATTCTTTCCGGTGGTTCGTCTACTGCTGATCTTACTAAAAAGGAAGCAGAGTTTGGCGTATCACAGGTATTTATCTGCATCGATCTTTCCCGGTTAAATAATCAACAATCCATTCATAGTATCGTTGAAAATATTGTGGTGGATTACCACCAGTCGATCCCTGTTGATTCGGCTGCAAAGATCGTGTATCCTGGTGAACAGGTATTGAAGAAAAGAAAAAGAAACCTGGAACAGGGCATTCCTGTTGTAAAAGAAACCTGGAATAAGATCCTGGAACTATCAAATGAATGACATAACATGATCAACAGACTATTTTATACGATTATTTTCATTGGCATTTTTCTTTCCACTGTTGCACAGGAGGTTTCGTTGCCCTGGCATGGAAAAGAAAGAATATTGCGGTATCATCCGCAGGGATCCGATTTTATTATTGAAAACGGGAACAAACGTTTCAACCGTGCCTTGTATGGTGGCAATAGCGGTTTTCGTGCAGAAGCCGGTGATATGCCCGAGTTTGCTTTGTATATGCCGGGCATGGGTGGTAATCTCAGGTTTGCATTGATGACCGGGTCGAAAAGTAAATGGCTGATCACAGCTAAATATATCAAGGCGATCTATCGCCCGGGTTCCATGCTTTATGAAATAAGAGATGAACTATTGGGAGATGGTACGCTGCACATTAATGTTATTGCATTATATGACAGGGAAGGGCTATTGGTGAAAATGGAAGGGGAGCATATCCCGGACGATCTGCAATTGCTGGCCGTATTTGGTGGGGCTACCGGCAAAAAATTTTCCAGGGATGGTGATATCGGAGCCGATCCCGAATCTTCTTTTTATTTACAACCTGATTATTGTAAAGACAATATTTACAGGATCACGCGGAATAGTTTTTTACTGAAATATGGATTTTCAAGGGCCTTGTCTGAAGAAGAGCGTTATGAAGTGCAGCACCTGGCATCACAAAAGCCTGATACTTCCGGCAGTAAAAATTCATTTAAACAGTTAGCAGGCATTTTTCCTGCTCCCATGGATCTCAAACTGGCGGATGCTTCTCAATTACAGAATGCAAGGGATCTTTTCCTGTCAGTGCCTGCGCAGTCTCCTGTGGTAACGGGAAGGATCTCACTTCAATCAACTACAGCTTTATATTTTCTTATACAAAATCC
>CAMLGR010000098.1 GCA_946479615.1 uncultured Bacteroidota bacterium
CAAAATATAATCGACAGTTGGATGAAAAAGCCCCTGAGTACATTGATTTTGCGGTGGATGGTTCTGACCGGATGAAAGTATTAATTGATGACCTGCTGAAATTTTCAAGGGTAGGGACAGCTTCTTATGAAAGAAAACAGGTAGATATGGATGATGTGGTACAAAATGTGATACGAATATATGATCAGAATATACGAAAAGAGAACGCGGTTATTAATGTCTCCAGGTTACCCATAGTCAGTGGCAGCAGAACCCAGCTCGAACAATTATTCCAGAACCTGCTGGGTAATGCATTGAAATACCGCAGGGAAGAACCATTGGTCATCAACATCGGTTGCAGGAACGAAGAACTAAGATGGGTATTTTATGTCAGCGATAATGGAATAGGGATCGATAAAAAATTTTTCGAAAAAGTCTTTGTTATTTTTCAACGTCTTCATGCGCGTAACGAGTATAGCGGCACTGGCATCGGGTTGGCTATTTGTAAAAAGATCATAGAGAGACATGGGGGTAAGATCTGGATTGATTCAGAACAGGGAAAGGGTTCGACTTTTTATTTCAGTTTTCCAAAGGATTTTCAGCAGGCTGAATAACTGTAAACTTGATTTGGGACAAAAAATAAAATAGTATGTAATGGGATACCCTTATGAGCGTAAATAACATGATGAATCTCTTATACTTTTGTGCCCGTGGCAATACTAATATAGGCTGAATCATGTTTTATATTCGTAAGGCCCTGGTTTTTAATCTTACTTATGGAAATCAACGAAAAGGAAATCGGCATCCTCCTGGTCGAGGATAATGAGGGGGATGTAGTGCTGGCCAAAGAAGCCCTGGCTGAAGCCCGGATCAGGAATACCGTTACTGTTATCAGTAATGGTGAAGAAGCATTGAAATATTTGTTCAGGGAAGGAGGGTACAGGGAAATACAGCTTCCCGACCTGATCCTGCTCGATATCAACCTGCCACGGATCGATGGAATGGAAGTGCTGGCAAAAATAAAAGCAGATGAAGGACTGAAAGCGATTCCCGTGGTGATGCTGACCACGTCTACTTCTGAACGGGATATCATGCTTGCTTACCGGAATTACGTGAATTGCTATATAAATAAGCCAATAGATGCAGAGAAACTCCTGGCGGTTGTCAAAAACACGGAAAGTTTTTGGCTGAACATCGTGAAGTTTCCTGTCCATTAAATCCACCTGGTCGCTATGGAAAGACTTAAACAAATCCTGATCATCGAGGATAATCCTCTTGATGCTACGTTGCTGGACGAATATATCAACCTGATGGGGTTATATGTGGGCGAAAAGCTGCATGCAGAAAACCTGAAGCAGGTAATGGTAATCGCCGCTCATTCCAAACCAGACCTGATCTTTCTCGATCTTAACCTGCCTGATAGTAATGGTCTCGAGACATTCTTATCCGTCAACAGCATTTTTCCTTATGTACCGATTATCATATTAAGTGGCCAGGCTGATATGGAGACAGCCATACAGGCCATCCAGGCCGGTGCCCAGGATTATATCATGAAGGGTGAATTTGATGAAAAATTTTTCAAAAAGACCATTCAATATAGTATTGAAAGAAAGCGCAACCAGATCAAGTTACAGGAGAGCAATAAGCGGTACGAGATTATTTCCCGTGCCACGGACGATCCTGTCTGGGATTGGGATATGCTCAATAATAAAGGGCATTGGAATGATAAAGTAAAAATATTCGGGTATGGTGATGAAGTGCGAAAAGATTATAACTGGTGGTGGGCCAATATTCACTTCGGGGATATCAATAAGGTAAATGAAAAGATAGAAACCTGCCTGGCAAATAAGGAAGAGCACTGGAACGAGCATTACCGGTTTCGTTGCGCTGATGGTTCCTTTAAATATATTTTTGACAGACGATACATCATGCGTGACAACAGCGGCAAGCCTACACGTATGATCGGTGTATTACAGGATGTGACCGACCAGGTGATGATGCAGCAAAAAGTAGATGCCGAAAAAGCGCACCAGCAAAAAGCGATTCTCCAGGCAACGATCGAAGGGCAGGAAAAAGAACGGAGCGAGATAGGAAAGGAGCTGCATGATAATATCAACCAGATACTGGCTTCTGTAAAACTGATGATAACGGCTGTGCTGACAAAAATGCCCGAGCCCAATAAATTTCTTTCCGAATGTGTACGGCTTACTGATGATTGCATTCATGAGATCAGGCGGTTGTCCAATTCGCTGGTTCCTTTAAAAGAACAAGAAATAGAGTTGAAAGAAGCGGTAGAAGGCTTGGTGGGCCGTCTTCGTACCAGCAGCGAATTGAAATTCAATCTTACATTCCCTGATTGCCTGGCTAAAAAATTAGACGATCGTCAGCAGCTTACTTTATACCGGATCATACAGGAGCAGATCAATAATATCCTAAAACATGCGAAGGCAGAAACGGTTACCATTACCCTCGAAGAAACGGAAGGCAATGCGGTGTTGCTGATCGCAGATGATGGAAAAGGATTTAATAAAAATACAAGGGCAGATGGTATCGGGCTGCGGAATATGAAAAGCCGTTGTGAACTGGTAAATGGTAAATTTTATATTGAATCCGAGCCGGGTAAGGGGTGTTCGCTTAGAATTGAAATCCCGCTGACCAAGATACCGGTACTTAAAACAGCCTGATCAATTTATTTTTTGCCATCAAACATCTTTTCCATTCCCAGGAATGTTTCAGAAGTATCGAAATAGATCTTCTTGTGTTTGAATAAGGCAGAAGGCGCTATGGTTAATTCATCGCAGGGATATTGGAGCGATTGCGAAATGAAATTTTCCACCTGGAAATTTACATAGATCACTTCATACTCATCCGATACAGCTATTGTTTTGAACGCAGTGGCACAGGTAAGACCGTCACCACTGGATATAATGGCAGCCATCAGGTTCTTATAGCGCACCATGTATTGGGAAGCGGTGGAATCGTTTTTATCGAGATTGTATAAAGCCACCCCTTTAACATAATTTCCTTTCAGGCTAACCGGGTTTTCTTTTAATAATTCATTACAAAGTTTAATAACCTTCTTATACTCTTTCTTATCCATTGCTTCTTTGATCTCCTTTCCATTTAGTTCACCATAGGGACTATAGCCGGGTTGAAAGACGAATCCATAATACAATAAGCGGTAATCTTCCAGTTGAAGGGTTTTGTCAAATGCGTGATATCTTTTTAACAATGCCGGGTAATAACGGGAAGAACCGGAATCCTTAATGGTTTTTTCAATGGCTGCCCGGTCTATTTTTGTATAGCCGGTTTGGGAAAAAGCTGTGGCAGTGAAAAAGACAAACAAGACCAGGCAGGCGATTTTCATATTAATAATTGTAAGGACAAAGTAAGCGAAATTTCACATAGGGTGGGGGACAGCAGGAGGATACATAATAAACAGGTAATATAATGTAACCCCCGAGGGTGTATTTTTGGATCATGAAGAAACTTATTGCAGTTGTGACAGGCTGGCTGGTTTGTCTGGCAGCCATTGCGCAGGATGATACGGTACAGGTAAAAACCGAAGGAAGACAAAACAGCCTGGCCCAGCAACAGAAGCCGTATGTGATCCTGATCTCTGCGGATGGGTTCAGGTATGACTATGCAAAGAAATATCATGCAGAAAATTTGCTGGCGTTAAGTGCTCGTGGAATAAGAGCTGCTTCGATGATACCGGGTTATCCAAGTCTTACTTTTCCCAATCATTATAGCATTATAACAGGATTGTATCCTTCTCATCACGGGCTTGTCAATAATTATTTTTATGACAGATCGGGAAAAGCGGAGTATGGTATGCAGGATCGTTCTGTGGTACGGGATGGAAAGTGGTATGGCGGCACTCCGTTATGGGTGTTGGCGGAGCAACAGCAAATGCTGACAGCGAGTTTTTATTGGGTAGGTTCGGAAGCAGCCATTCGGGATACGCGGCTCTCCTATTACTATACTTATAATTCCAAAGAGCCATTATCTATTGACAGGAGGATACAGATTGTAAAAGACTGGTTGGCATTACCGGAAGAGAAGCGGCCGCACCTGATCAGTTTTTATATGAGTGATGTGGATCATGCGGGGCATTGGTCAGGGCCGGATGCGCCGGAGACAGGAGCGGCGGTGCGGAAGATCGATTCAAGTGTGCAAAAACTGGTGGATGCGGTGAAGGAAACAGGGTTGCCCGTTAATTTTATTTTCGTAGCTGATCATGGTATGACGAATGTGAAGGCGGATCAGCCTTTGTCGATGCCTTCGGTAGTGGATTCATCAAAATTCATTATTCCCTGGGGAGCGGAGATTGTAGGTTTATATGCAAAGAATGAAGGGGATATTTTGCCGCAGTATGAGAAATTGAAACAAAATGAAAAACACTTTAAGGTTTACCTGAGAACAAACATGCCTGCTCATTTGCATTATGGATGGAAGGATGACCGGATGAATCGTATTGCTGATATTATTATCATTCCTGACTGGCCGTATTGTTTTGCGCGGCCGGCGACCCAGCCTCATCCGGGTGCGCATGGATATGATCCGCAAAAGGTCAAAGATATGCGGGCTGTTTTTTATGCCTGGGGTCCTGCGTTTAAGAATAAGAAAATCGGTTCTTTTGAAAATGTAAATGTATTTCCGGTGATAGCGAGGATACTTGGGTTGAGCTATTCATTTGCGATAGATGGTAGTGATGGGATAGCGGATAAGATATTAAAATAAGGCCGGCCTTATAGTGAGGTGTTGCGGATGCAGGGATTGAGATCTGTATAACCGTGGCAAATATTGTCCTGGCAAAGCTGAGTTTTGATAAAATAGGGCTAGTTTTTTGGCGGCGCTGACTGCCATAATACATGCGTGATCATCCAGCGATCATTTTGTTTGGCGAGTAAAAGATAATCCGAGCCCCACCAGGCTGTGAGTTTTGCGCTGGCTGTCTGGTCGAGTACGTCGAACACTTCGATCTGCCTGGGGAATTTTTCTACATTGGGACTGGGTCCTTTCTTATTTATACTTGCGGCATAATCGATCATTTCACGGAAACTCATGGGTTCTCCTTCATAGGTTGTTTTATTTTTCGGAAGGTAATAGCCATATTTGACTACGTTGACGGCAATGCTCCGGTGTATCTTATTGCTATCGCCATAATAAAATGCGTCTACATAATCTTTGATAGCATTGGTTACCTGTTCTTTTGGGGTTTGAGCATGTGCGCAAAAGCTTCCTGCTAAAAACGAAATAGTGGCGATGAGAGTACTTTTCATGCGGTTGGTTTCAGGTAAGGTAATAGCAGGAATGATAATAGAGGAGAAATATTATGCAGATAGTCAATAGGAGGGATGGGAGGTGTTAAAATTCAGGGGGGCGCTGATTTATTTTCTATGAAATTTTGTAACTTGAGTATTCACCAAAGAAAAGGAGGTATTCATGAAATTGACAGATCAATCATGGAAGCCTTCGGTTATTATCGGGTAACCGGGCTTATTCCATTAGACATAATCTGCCGGTCAAAACCGGGGCCACTGATGATCTCAGTGGCTTTTTTGTTGAAGGGGGTGAGGGTGACACCTTGTATGCGAGGTGACACCCTGAATTATTCTTCAATGCTTATCTCGCTGTTACGGTAATATTGGGAAAGTTCTAAATGTATTTTGATCATTGCTTCCTTTCCGCCAAACCATTCCAATAATTCTTCCCGTAATAGCCTGGTGGGAGCATTGGAAAGCAGGGACTGCCAGGAAGACCATTTATATTTTGTAAAATCGGAAACAATATTATGTTTTAATGCATTGGCATGGATATACACAATAGCCTGTGTAAATTGACTGTCTTTATTTACTTCTATTCTTTTAAAAGGACGATGAAATAAGTTGCCTTTGCGCTGATAGGTTTTATTGAAAAACATGGCATAAGAAGTAAAGAATCGCTGGCAGGCTTTTTCTATAAGCTGTTCGGCCCCAATACTTCCCTCGAGATATTGTCTTTCCGTTTTTAATAGATCTTTTTCTTTTTTTGAAGAAAGTATAGAGCATAATTCATGAGCCGGTTTAATACGGACCAGCCAGTGAAAATGATTAGGAAGTAAACTCCAGGAGAATGTATCCCAGAGCGGAGAAAAATAGTGGTCGTATTTGTTTAAAAATGTAATTCGGTCGTTATCTGTGCGAAAAAGGAGTTCTTTATTATTGGTGCGATTGTAGATATGGAAAATAGTATCTTCTTTAAAATCGGCGAGATATTTTTCATTGATAGGCATACCTGAAGGTATCACAGTGGTAGTTGCCAGAGAAGGTATTTTCAACAGAAAGAGCAGGGATTTTTCTTAAAGATGGCTGGTGTTTTCCTCTTTTATAATAGTCTTTATAGCACAAGGTGACACCTTGAATGTGAGGTGTCACCTTGTGGGTAAGAGGTGTCACCTCGTATTACGCATGCTTGCTCAACCATTCCAATATATAATCAGCATCTTCTTTCCAGGTAGGCAATCCTATTACAAAATGATTGCGCCCAGGAAATTCTTTATAGTCCAATACCGAACCATTTTGTTCATACTTTTTATAATTACGATTGTTTAAATGCGCCGGTATAATCGTATCCGTACTCCCCGATGTAAGCAATAAAGGAACATGCTGCTTTTTAAAATCTACTTTCGCAGCACTCGTCAAACCGCCACGTGCTACTGTTTTTGATTCAGGAATTGTATTGTCCAGGTATGCCTGCCGCTGATCTTCAATCGACATCCCATTTACAAATGCATATTGCCAGTCCTTGAATGACATTAAGTACGTTTTCTTCAACGAAGTAAATAAACCCAATGCCTTCCAGCCTGCTTTCAGAAATGAAAATTCATAAGGAAATACTCCCTGCGGAGGAACAGAATGGATCGCTACTCCTGCCGATACCAGATCCCTGTTCACCAGTATCTGTGTAATCAATCCACCCAATGAATGCCCTACAGCGATAGGTTTTTCAGGAAAAACTTTTACAATATTGGCATAATGATCTACCAGTTCAGATAAGGTTAAAGCAGCCAGGTCAGTATCTTTTGGCTGTCTTGCCCTGAGCTCTGCAGCAGTGCCATCCTTGAAAGGCCAGGGCGGAGCAATCGTATTATATCCTTTGCTTTCAAAATAAGTTTGCCACTCTTTCCATCCATGATGGGTTACAAAAGCGCCGGTTATAAATACAACTGTTTTTGGTGAGCTGTTTTGCATATTAGTTGGTTTGGTATAATAAGCTAAAAAACGATTGATTAGCCCAGGCAAGCCCGTTCGGGAAACGGTTAATAGCCGGGTGAAAATACGATATTCCGTGAAGGAACGGAATGACTTTTCTGAAATTTGTTCCACAGAAGGTCACACAAAGAAAAAGAGAGCCGCCAATAATTAATGCTGCGACTCTCTTTTTATCTGCGATCTCTGCAAGATCATTTATTTAGTTACCAGGCTTCTGAAGCGCTCGATATTCTGCATACTCTCATAATGAATAGGAAGTTCTTTGGTGAACCCTGCTTTTTTCACCAGTGCCACCCCTTCGATCCGTACCATTACTTCTTTTTTCCTGAATATCTCCTGTTGATTTTTGATAGCACCGATCATGTCGAGCCTGACGAGGGCGGGCACCACGAATTCAGATTTTTTCCCTACAGCTACTTTATCGCCTAGTGAAAAACGACCGAGAAAGGAATTGTCTACATACACATCACCACGTGCATCGCTCAATTGCACACCAAAACTGTTGGGATTATAATAAATAAGATCGATACTGGCAGTAGATTGTAATACGCCGAGGTCAACCAAACGGATATTGCTTACATCCCTGAATTCGAGTTGCTTTACATTTTTTGAACCACAGGAAGCCAGTGCTACCATACTACCTATCAAAAGTGTAAAGATTATACGTTTCATACATTGAATTTAAAAGTGGGAAAAATGATTACACTCCTGATACCGAAGGATCAGGCCATTTTGCGTTAAAATCCTGTCAAGAAATCGTTTTAACAGGTCGTTATAATCGTATTGCTGGTATCAAAAACAAAAAACCGGCACAAAGCCGGTTTCAAATCAGGTGAATATAAGCGCTGATGCGTTTAGTCTATATAAATCGCGAAGGCAGTAATCACGGCTGTCAGAAAAAATACAGCACCGATAATAAGAGCTGCCTGTACATTTTCTTTCTTTGATGTAGTTGTGTTAAATTTCTTCATACCACAAAAGTTTTTAAGTTTCGAAAAAGGGTTTGGAGCTTCCCAGGGATAATCGGAATTACGAAACAAATCTTCTGTGATTTTACAAGGGGATAGGATCAAGCGGAGGTAGAGACGCAAAACTACATAATAATTATAGCTATGTCAAGCCTTCGCGGCAGGTTTTGTTTAAAAAACCTATATCAGCTAATCGATTTTATAGACTTTAGATAAGTAGTTTGCTTACAGTTTATTATTAACATAGTAAATGTACGATAGCAATAAAAAAACCGGGTGGTATAAACCAACCCGGCATCTCTCTCATGTCCGTATTGCCCTTGCAATTCCGGTTGCGATCACTCGTACACCTGTAAGACTTTTTCATCATATTGACGCTGCCAGGAACTATTTTGCCCGGTCTGTAATTTGGCCTGTTTCGTAAGATCGATCAGTTGATCACATAACCCTGCAGATATAGCCGCTGGTGATAATCCTTTTTCGATCATCAACTGATCGGTGGCTTTATCTTTCCCCCAGAACTCACTCAATAATTCATTGTATTCGGCAATTGTTATTTTAGTTATTTCGACAAAACGTTTCCATACGGCCTTATTCGAAACCGCATTTTGCGCCTCTACGGGATAGACAACAATGTTATAAGCCATGTCAACAGGACGTGTATCTTTTCCTTTCCCTGCTTCCCCGTGTTCTACTACCGGTAATGCTTCTACACGTTTAGCATATTGATTGCTTAGTTTTTTGTTGAGCTCCGTATAATATTCATCGGTATGTTGTTGCAAAGAGCCGGCTATATCTGCCAGTTCCTTTGCATGCTCACGGATAAGCGCCACTCTTTTTTCAATAGCAATAGAAGTACTGGCCCGGTCACGATCAGCCATTCGTTTGTTTTTATCGGCCTGGGATGAATTATCTGCAAAACCATTTTCATCCATAAAGGCTTTGTACTCTTCCTGTTTTTGTTCATCATTCATATGGTCATAACGGGCTGCATAACCAGGATCGGTCATCATCTTCTGGGCAAATGCTTTTTTTGGATCGGCCTGCGCTGTATAGGCATTTGGATTTTGCTTTACTTTTTCGGCCATTTGTTTTCCAATTGCAGCTCTTTGTTCAGGCGTCATATTTTTCAATTTGTCCATACCACCCATTTCCTGGATCATAGGATTATTTTCAAGAGAGGCCTGGGCATTCTTTGCATTCTGCGCAGCCTCTTTTTTTAGTTGTTCAGGATCCTGTTGATTAGCGAGCATCGTTTTGCGGGCCTGCTCTGCCAGGCCATCGCGGTATCGTTCCAATCCATCGATATATCGCGTATACACATTTTCCGGCTCGCTGATCTTTACTGTCTTTTTTGCAAGAGGTAAACTTGTTACCGGTTCAGGAATACCTGCCAGGCGCGGCAGCAGGTCTTTGTCGACCTGTTGCCTGGTCGTTGGTTGCGGTATGTATACATTTCTTTTGTTCTCGATCTCTTTTCTTTTTTTCTCAGCATTGTCATCGATCCCGCGCAGGCTAAGATCAATCGTTTCTTCCAATGTCATCAGTCCGTCCGCCACTTTTTTTACGTCTTTAGGTTGATTAAGATCGGTCGTATTCATCTTTGTCAATGTCTTATCAAATTGTTTTGACAACGCCGCATCAAGATCGTTTTTGTTCTGCGCCCTCACCTGCGAAATACCGGTCGCCATAAAAGCCATCAGCATCAATATTTTTACCTTTTTCATGTGTGTGTTATTTGTATTGTAAAAGAAAAGAATATGGCACAGGTAAATAAGTACAAGGGTTACGAATTGAGAAATCAACTGCATGAGATGAGTAAGAGATAATTCATAAGCAATGCCACAGTCTGTCTTTCTCATTAGTATGCTGACTATGGCATAAAAAAAAGGACTAACTACTGTAGTTAACCCGTTCATAATCCTGGTTTATTAATTTTTGTTTCTCAATTCTGAATTCTTTGTGCTGCAATCAATCAAACCATTTCAGTGCGGCCTGTACAGCATTATCATTTAACAGGTCATTGAATAAATCATTATTGATGACTGGTATGTCCGGAGATACCTGTTCCGGTAATACTTTCTTTTTATTGGTAGCCAGCCTGGCCGTTGTCAGAAGAAAGTAGCTGTTATCATTATTATACACATAGCCCTCGGTTGAGTTGGCAAAACCGCTGCTGAATTCTCCGATCAATTTAGTCCGGCTTCTTTTTTTGAAAATAGCAGCTACACCTTCGCCGGAACTGGCGGTGCCGGCCCCGATAAGTACAGCTACATTTGTTTTTTGAAGCGCTGATAATTCCTGCCGGAGGTTCGCGTGTGAAGTATCATCAAGGTAAAATATTCCTTTTTTGATTTCAGAAACAGATACTGGTTTATTATTCCTGTCAGTATAGTAAGCAACAATCCCATCATTGAAAAAACAGGCCAACGGGCTCATCATAGGAATAATATTGCCCCCCGTATTCATCCGAAGGTCGATGATCCATGCGGAAGGATGCCTGGCAGCGAGACTAAGAATCGAATCGGCGAGCCAGTTGGCATACATGTCGATCTGTGACTGGGTAAAAGCCGGCATTCCCGGTATTCGTATATAGGCAATATTGCCCAGTAATTGTGTTTTGATCTTCGGTCCTTTGGCCCATTCATCTTTGAGCGATTGGGTATATCGTTTGGGCAGCATACTATCTGTCAACCGTAACTGGTCATTGTATTGAGCAAAGAATCCATGATGATCCTGTAGTTGTTCAAATACAGCAGCAATAGCAGCAAAACTTTGTTCTTTATTCAGTGTTGTTGCAGCCTGCCGGTAAGCCTGTTGGGTGGCGCTATCCCAATTCACCCGGCCGGCATACAGGGAATGTTGTTTCAGGATAGCGATCGATGTATCGATATGTTGCCTTACCGAATCGGGCAACTGGCCGGAAACAGTTGTGAAAACGAATAATGTCAATAATAAAATAAACAGCTTCATGGGTTAAAAGTAAACCAGGAAAAACAGATGGAGAGCTATGGACGCTGTTAAAATACTTCCATATCTTCAATCCATCCTGTCTGCGCAGCAGTTGATTCGATCTTATTACCGTTAGCAACAATTTCCTTCGCGCTCCTCTGTGTCTCCTCCGTGGCTCTCTGCGTATAACTCCTGGAGTACGGTTTCTGATTAAAGCTTTACTCAGAATCTCTCTTACAAGAATTATACGCAGAGAGCCACGGAGGAGACACAGAGGAGCGCAAAGGGGGCGTATTGCAATTCATTACTTCTTTATAACAATTCATACGCTGTAATTGCCAGTAATGACAGGAATTCCCTTTTTTTGCCTGTCCTTTATTAATTCAGGAGTGTTCAGTAAACCCAACTGTTTTGCCCAACGTAAAAGATAAATGGTTTCGTATCATAAGCGTGGTACTGCCTTTCCTGCTGGTGTGTTATACCAATGGATTGCTCCCCAATATTACGATGTCGAAATTGATAAGTGTGCTTGTCTCACTTTGTTCGATCATTATCGTTTGTGAAAGTACCCGGTATCTTGTCTACAACAGTCATCGCTGGTTCGGCATACGCAGCCGTTTTTTTCTGCTTTATCTTATCGGTATTTTATGGACAGCATTTATATTGGGAGTAAGTGCAGTGATCAAAACGTCGATCATAAGGGGGCATTGGGATATTTCCGTGGTGATGGACACCAGGATCGTGATCAATGAAAAAAACCTGGTGGTAGGAGTAGTAGGGTACTCCTTGTTGAATTCGATCGTAAACTTTTCGTTTATGATGCTGGCCTATGAGTTTCTTTACCGTCAATGGCTATTACGGACAACGCAGGAAGAGAAAGATAAACTAGAAAAAGAAAAATTAAAGGCGGAGCTGTTACAATTAAAAGGGATCGTGAACCCGCATTTTCTTTTTAATAATCTTAACTCTTTATCCTCCCTGATCAGTGAGAGCCCGGAAAAAGCACAGGAATTCCTGGACGAGCTGACAAAAGTATTCCGGTACCTGTTACGTAATAACCAGACTGAACTCACTACCTTGTCCGAAGAATTAAAATTTATACAAACCTATTATCAATTGCTGCGTACAAGGTATGGACGGGCGATCAATATGGTGCAGGAGGTTGATAAATCGTATGAAGATCTGCTGATTCCCCCCCTGACCCTCCAGCTGCTGGTAGAAAATGCAGTCAAGCATAATAAACTGCAAAAGGATAATCCATTACAGATAGAATTGATCTCTGCCGGAGATCATAAACTGGTGGTAAGAAATAATGTATTCCGTAAAGAGGGAGGAGTAGAATCTACCGGTATCGGGTTGCAGACGATCAATGCGCGCTATGGGATGCTTAACCGTTCGGGAGTAGTGATAGAAAAGACAACTGATTCTTTTTCAGTGATCATTCCTTTGATAAAAAACGGGGAGCAGGGCTTTTCTCTTTAAATTGAACGGATCAACCTGGCCAGGTCTTCTTCTTTGGCAAAACTGATTTTATTTTCTTTCATGAAAGCCTGTGCTTTTTTCTGTTTGCTTTCCGGCAAGAACAGGAACAGGTTGTTTTTTGTGGCTTTTTTTATATCTCCATTCGTATTCATCCAGTACCAGTCAACACTTTCTTTTATCGCTACATCTTCATTGACGGTGAAATTATATACATTGAACCCGGTGGTATAGGTATTCACTTTATTGATAGCCGATGTAGTCGTAGCACCATCATAGGCACCGACACTCATTGGTTTTATTTTGATCGATGTTTTCTTCACGAGGTTTATAGAACCAGAAGCTGCCACCTGTTCCAGAAAACCATATTCCTGGCGATAAAAGAATACCTGTTTATCGATCAGTATCGAATCGAACAGGGTCGGGTTTGACATTTCCAGGGTATCGCCGTGATTGATGAACTGTATTTTATCATACAATAAATTATAATTGAACAATTGGGAAGAATTGCCGCTGCGCATCCGGCTGAATAAAGCACCGGTGGTGAATTGCGGGAACCGGTAAAAGCCATTCGGTGAAAATGCCTGGGCGATATCCTGTCCGGCCTTTACTTCGGTAGACTTACGGTATTGAGCTTGTGATGAGGTATAAAGAAGAATGGATATGATAAGCAGTACAGGATATTTCATGTGAAGTTATTTTGGTAAGAACGATGCATAACAATCATAGGGAAGTTACTTCGGCTTGCCGGGATTTCGTACGGGTAAATTCATTGTTGAGTAAGGAATAATGCGGCCAGGAAAGTGGGTTGATTTTCCACAGAGAGCCATTGGGAAAAAAAGAGGAACACAGAAATTCTTGTTTTATAACCCTGCGGGTCGCTGTGGAATAAAATCGAAATAATATAGTAATGGAATGAGCCACAGATGCACCGATCGCATGCGCGATATCCGTGCATCCGTAGCTCATTCGGTCAGCATTCTCCTTAGTTGCTATTTTCTTTTTTAGGCTCCATTGGTACGGGATGATCCGTCTTAACCGTTACTACTTTCTTTTTGCCGGTAGCTGTTTTATGCTTGTATTTAGTGCCGTGCGATACCTTGTTTTTGGGGTGTATCGTATTATGCACTTTGTCTTTGGGTGTTGTGATCGGTTTTTCTTTTGTTTCTGTCTGGGCTCTGGCCGAAAAAGCAATAGTACTGCCGATGAAAAACAAGAAGAGGATTTTCTTTTTCATGATGTATAGTTTCCGATAAAGAGGAAAAAAAGGTGCCAGTAATGGATATGAACTGTTGCAGAATGTTAACCGTTGGTTAACCGGGTCGGCAATTAATAAGGGATCTCATCTGGATTTCTTCTGTTGTCCCATATTGAAAGAATAGAAATCTCTTTCCTATGCCTATATGAGGATGTGCGGCTATAAGGCTTATTGCTTTTTAAATATACTCATTAAGCTTTTTACTGTAAACAGGGGAGTGATTATTCAGTAGCCAGTATTCAAGAATTTCTTTGCGATCCTGATGATAACTGTTAAACAGCGGGAAAACATCTATTTATTTAAGCTGATTTCCCCGAAAGGACATTGCAATGATACGCATTATTACTTTTTTACCCGTTTAGAAATTAGTAGATCCGATGTATAAAGATTTTTTCAATGAACGATAAAAAGAAATATTACTCACTTGATGATATACGTATCGTTGGTACACAAAAAAAATAAGCCCTGTCAGGCAAAAAGTAATTCAAAAGAAAACCGGCGAAGTATTTCGTAAAGCAAGAATGGCTAGAGGCAATACTTTGCCGGCAAGTCTGAATAAGCCGGCTTTATAGCCCTGGCTTATGTAATAATAATGCTTGCCTCTGCCAGAATAATACCTGGTTATTTCAATCCCCACCATTTCAAACAATTCTTCCCACATTTTTAACCCTTCCTTGTGCATAAATGAGGGGCTTGTAAACCTGCTTTTATCCCCCTTTCTCCTAAATTCGCCCTCTGACTTAAAATTTGTAAACTGTGAGATTAAAGAGCTTAGAAATCAAGGGATTCAAGAGTTTTGCCGACAAAACCGTAGTGAGCTTCGACGATAACATTACCGGTATCGTAGGGCCCAACGGCTGTGGCAAATCCAATATCGTGGATAGTATCCGCTGGGTGATCGGTGAACAGAAGATCAGCCATCTGCGGAGCGAAAACCTGGATAGCCTGGTATTTAATGGCTCCAAAACCCGCTCTGCCAGCGGCCTTGCCGAGGTAAGCCTGACCTTTGAGAACACGAAAAACCTGCTTCCTACTGAGTTCAGTACCGTTACTATTACCCGCAAATTCTATAAAAGCGGCGAGAGCGAATACCGCCTGAATGATGTGCAATGCCGTCTCAAGGATATCCAGAACCTTTTTATGGATACCGGGGTCAGTACCGATAGTTATGCCATCATTGAATTAGGTATGGTGGACGACCTGATCAAAGACAAAGACAATAGCCGCCGCCGGATGCTGGAACAAGCTGCCGGTATTTCCATTTATAAAACCCGTAAAAGGGAAGCCAAACTTAAACTCGACGCTACGGAACAGGATCTGGCCCGTATCGAGGACCTGCTGTTTGAGATCAATAACCAGTTGAAAGCACTGGAAAGCCAGGCAAAAAAGGCGGAAAAATACCACGAGATCAAAAAAGATTATCGTGAAGTAAGCATCGAACTTGCCAAAGCAGCCCTCGAAGGGTTTAACCTGACCTATAAAGAACTCAACGAACAGCACGATACGGAGACAGACAAGAAAGTGCGCATGGAAGCCGAGATCGCTACCGAAGAAGCGGTCCTGGAACAGGAAAAAGTGACTTTCATCGAAAAAGAAAGACAACTTCAGAGCCTGCAACAGGTATTCAACGAGATCGTACAACAGGTACGGACAAAGGAAAATGAAAAGAACCTGTCTGCCCAACGCCTCGAACACCTGAAGGAAAAAGAAGCCAGCCTGCAGGAGTTTTTACAAAAAGCGGAGGGGCAACTTAAAGGTATCGACGAAAGCATTGGCTTCACCAACCAGCAGGTAGGCGAAGAGGAAGCTGCGCTTACTGGATTAACTGACCAATTGAATCATCTTCGCGATGAGGCCGATAATAAACGTCATGTCCTGGATGAAAAACGCCGGGCGCTTGATAATTTCCGCAGCGAACATCAGCAGGTGCAACGCAACCAGTTCGATGCCGAGAAAAAAGTGGCCGTAGCAGATACTTCTGTTCAGAATCTTCAACGAGCCATCAACCAGATCGAAGAAGAAAGAAAACAAAGAGAAGAACAACGCAGCCACCTCGACCAGGAACAGGCACTGAAAGAAAAGGAACTCAATATTAAGAAAGTAGACCTGGAGCAATTACAGCAGCACCAGGAATATACCAAGGAACAAATTCTCCAGACACAATCGATCCTCGACGAGCTTCGCAACGAACTTGCCGAAGAAACGCGTAAACTGGATTCCAAGAAGAACGAGCATGCATTATTGAAAAGTATGATTGATTCTATGGAAGGGTATCCTGATAGCGTAAAATTCTTACATAATAATACCAGTTGGAGCCATACTTCACCGATTCTTTCCGATATATTATATGTAAAGGAAGAATACCGCACAGCGCTGGAAAATGTACTGGAACCTTATCTCAGTTATTATGTGGTGAATAACCTGCAGGAAGGTTTGCAGGCGGTGCACCTGCTGGACGAGAATAAAAAAGGAAAAGCGAATTTCTTTTTACTGGATAAAGTAAATAATAATACCAATTTATCCCATCAGTCAGAGGAAGCGGCTCACCGTCTCGAAGGCGCTATACCTGCTCTAAGCGTAGTGGATGTCGAAGAAAGATATCGTCACCTGGCAGAACATTTGCTCGGCAATGTATTTATTGCCGACAGTGAAGATGCCCTGCAAAACAGCAATGGCTTTGTAGTGATCGAGAAGAATGGTAAATATGTGAAAGGAAAATATTCACTGACCGGCGGTAGTGTGGGATTGATCGAAGGAAAAAAGATCGGCCGTGTAAAGAACCTTGAAAAACTGGAAGAAGAAATTGTAGCACAGGATACCGTTGTAGAAGCATTGCGCGCGAATATCCAGACAAGACATAATGAAGTCATTGCATTTAACGAAGACCTGCGCGAAACTGCTGTCCGCGAAACCGAACGCGAAATACAGCAATTGACCAACCAGGTATTTGCACTGCATAATAAACTGGAGAACCTTCATTCCATGCAGGCCAACAGCCAGCATCGTTTGGAAGAATTGAATATTCAAATCGGGCAAACGCATGAATCGGTTGAATCGGTGCGTAAGCAACTTGCAGAATTCAGCGAACAACTGGATGCTATCGCCACTCATCTTACCGAAGCAGAAGAAACATTCAAAGCAGCCGAAACAGATTACAGTGAAGCTACCGGTCAGTACAATGAATTCAACCTGAATGTTACCAGGCAGCAGAGCAAGATCAATGCGTTGAAACAGGAACTGGAGTTCAAGAGTAACCAACTGAACAACCTGAAAGAACAGATCGAAAGCAATACCAATCAACTGGGTGATACTACCAATAACATCGAACAATCATCCCAGTCATTAAAAGATATCGAAGATGGCCTCTTCCAGCTTATGCGCAACCGCGAAGAAGAAGAGCATCGCCTGAATGAAGCCGATCAGTCTTATTATAATATGCGTAACCAGCTTTCTGAAAAGGAAAGTGAATTGCGTCATAAAATAAAAGATAAAGAACAGGTAGAACACTTACTGGCAGCTATCAAAGACAAACTGAACGAATTGAAATTGCAATTGGCAGGTACCAAAGAAAGACTGGATGTAGAGTTTCGTATTAAACTGGAAGATATACTTGACCAGGCCAGAACCTCTGAAACATCACAGGAAGAATTGCAGGAGAAGGCAGACAGGATGAAAAAACGTTTGGAGAACCTGGGCGAAGTAAACCCGATGGCGATCGAAGCGTTTACCGAAATGAAAAAACGCTACGAGTTTATTGTGGAGCAAAAGACCGATCTTGTTAATGCAAAGGATAGTTTATTAAAAACGATCGAAGAAGTAGAGGCAACTGCAAATCAGAAATTCCTCGATACATTCAACCTTGTAAGAGATCACTTCCAGAAAGTATTCAAGACATTGTTTACGGATGATGACCAGTGCGACCTGGTACTGGACAATCCTGAAAATCTGGCTGAAACAAGTATCGATGTTATTGCTAAACCTAAAGGGAAACGACCAACCTCTTTAACACAGTTAAGCGGTGGAGAAAGAACATTGACAGCAACAGCCTTGTTATTCGCGATCTACCTGATCAAACCGGCTCCATTCTGTATCCTCGATGAGGTGGATGCTCCGCTTGATGATGCCAACGTGGGTAAATTCACCAACATGATCCGCCAGTTCAGTGAAAATTCACAGTTTATCATTGTTACACACAACAAGACAACCATGAGTACCGTGGATGTGATCTATGGGGTAACGATGCAGGAACCAGGGGTAAGCAAACTGGTGAGCGTGGATTTCAGGGGATTGAGCGAGAATTAGTGAATGGTGAATGGTGAATGGTGAATGGTGAATGGTGAATGGTGAATGGTGA
>CAMLGR010000099.1 GCA_946479615.1 uncultured Bacteroidota bacterium
GCTGTAGGCAGCGACAACAGCAAGATCCAGCAGGTGGCAAGCATCTCTGCCAACAACGATGCAGAGATCGGAAAGCTGATCGCTGAAGCCATGAAGAAAGTAGGTAAAGAAGGCGTGATCACCGTAGAAGAAGCGCGTGGTACTGAAACTACCGTAGAAGTAGTGGAAGGTATGCAATTCGATCGCGGTTATATCTCTCCTTACTTTGTTACCAACAGCGAAAAAATGGAAGCTGAACTGGAAAATCCTTATATCCTGATCTATGATAAAAAGGTCAGCAACATGAAGGATATTCTTCATATCCTGGAAAAAGTAGCGCAAAGCGGTCGCCCTTTTCTGATCATCGCCGAGGACCTCGAAGGTGAAGCACTGGCCACACTCGTGGTAAACAAACTCCGTGGCACCCTGAAAGTAGCTGCTGTAAAAGCGCCTGGTTTCGGTGATCGCCGTAAAGAAATGTTACAGGATATCGCTGTACTGACAAAAGGTACTGTGATCAGCGAAGAACAAGGATATAAATTAGAGAATGCTGACCTGACTTATTTAGGACAGGCCACTTCTGTAACAATCGATAAAGACAATTCTACCATCGTAGGTGGTAAAGGTAAAAAAGAAGATATCGTTGCCCGTGTTAACCAGATCAAAGCACAGATCGAAGTCACCACTTCTGATTACGATAAAGAAAAATTACAGGAACGCCTGGCTAAATTAAGCGGTGGTGTGGCTGTATTGAATATCGGAGCTGCCACTGAAATGGAAATGAAAGAAAAGAAGGATCGTGTGGATGATGCTTTACATGCAACAAGAGCTGCAGTAGAAGAAGGTATCGTTCCAGGTGGTGGTATCGCTTTCATCCGTGCTATTGAAGCATTGGACAAATTCAAAGGACTGAATGAAGATGAAACAACTGGTGTGGCGATCGTTAAACGTGCATTGGAAGAACCACTGCGCCAGATCGTTGCCAATGCCGGTATCGAAGGTTCTATCGTGGTTCAGAAAGTAAAAGAAGGAAAAGCTGACTATGGTTTCAATGCAAGAACAGAGCAGTATGAGAACCTGTTGAAAGCAGGTGTTATCGATCCTACTAAAGTAGCGCGTATTGCATTGGAAAATGCAGCGTCTATCGCTGGTATGTTACTCACTACAGAGTGTGTAATTGCCGATAAGCCAAAGAAAGAGGAAGCTCCTCATTCTCATGGCGCACCTGATATGGGTGGAATGGGATATTAATCCATTTCTCCGTTTTGGGCGAAAAATAAGTAGAAACCCAGAGAACCCTGTTTTGCGATGGCAGAACAGGGTTCTTTTTTTTACCCGCCCCTCAATTTTTGATTGGTTGGCATTTGAAATATTGGTATTTTTAAAAGGATTTTTTTAACCAATCACAACTGCCGTTAATTATGAGAAAAATTTACAAAATTGTTCTGGCTATTCTTGTAGCCGGGATTTCTTTCACAGCGTCAGCCCAACAAAAATATTGGTCGTTATCAAGTGCAAGAAGCGGGATCGCTACCGATAAAGCTGTGGCAAGACCGACTTTCCCCACCGAATTCAAATTATTTGATCTGAATATCGATCCATTAAGACAGCAATTATTGGCGATCACCGGCAACCAGGCTTCCCGGCATTCCACAGTTATTTCTTTACCCAATGCCGATGGCAATTTTGAAGACTTTGAAGTGGTGGAAGCCTCTAATTTCGAACCCGCGCTCCAGGCCCGTTTCCCCGAGATCAGGGCCTTCTCCGGCCAGGGTGTGACTGACAGGGCAGCCACCTTAAAACTGAGCATCTCCCCCCAGGGAATACAAACAATGGTATTCAGAACCGAAAAAGATAATGAATTCATCGAAGCCTATTCACAGGATCACACGGTATATGCAGTATTTAAATCACGCAGAACACAGGGACAATTACCCTGGACCTGCACTACCGATGATAAAGTAGTAGCGGCAGACCTGAGTGCACAATTGCCTGGTGTACTGAGAACAGAAAGTTCCGCCGGCCAGTTAAAAGTGATGCGCCTGGCTCAATCTGTAACCGGGGAATATTCCAATTTCTTTGGCGCTACCAGTGCTGCACAGGTTGGATTGGTAATGGCAGCTATCAATGCTACACTTACTCGCTGTAATGGTTGTTATGAAAAAGATCTTGCGATTCACCTGAACCTGATACCCACAACAACTGATGTTATATTTTATGATCCGGGAACCGATCCTTATTCCAATGCCAGCATCGGAGCAGGAGGCGCCTGGAACGGCCAGTTGCAATCGACACTGACTTCTATCATCGGCGATGCGAATTATGATATCGGTCACCTGTTCGGTGCTTCCGGTGGTGGTGGTAATGCCGGTTGTATCGGTTGTGTATGCGGAAGCGGAAAGGGAAGCGGTTTTACTTCACCTGCTGATGCCATACCACAGGGCGATAATTTCGATATCGATTACGTAGTTCATGAAGTTGGTCACCAACTGGGAGCCAACCATACTTTTTCCATGACCAATGAAGGTTCAGGAGTAAACAAAGAAGTGGGATCCGGTATCACCATCATGGGTTATGCAGGTATTACCAACCAGGACGTAGCGCCACACTCTATCGATATTTATCATGAAGCCTCTATACAGCAGATCCAGACCAATATGGCTGGAAAGACCTGTCCTGTTACTACCGTCATCACTGCTAATAATGCAATACCTGTAGTCGCATCGGTCAGCAACTATACTATTCCAAGAAGTACACCCTTCGCATTAACTGGTTCTGCCACCGATGCCAACCCAACCGATGTATTGACTTATTGCTGGGAACAGAATGATAATACCACTACATCAGGAAGTTCAAGCGTAGCCAGTCCTACCAAACTTACCGGTCCTAACTGGTTATCATTTAGTCCGACAACCTCGCCAACAAGACTTTTTCCAAAATTATCAACGATCCTCGCAGGTCTTTCCGTAACACCTCCCTTGCCCGGAGGCGATGGCGGTGCGAATATCGAAGCATTAAGTTCGGTAGGAAGAACATTGAATTTCCGCCTGACGGTAAGAGATAATGCCATTTATAGTTCAACGGCTCCTGTGAAAGTAGGACAGACAGCGTATACAGATGTGGCAGTAACGGTGGATGGTACTTCCGGCCCGTTCCTGCTGACATCACAGAACACGGCTGTTTCTTACCAGGCGGGTTCTTCACAAACAATCACATGGTCAGTCAATGGAACAACATCTGCACCGATCAATTGCAACAGTGTAAATATTCTTATGTCAAGTGATGGCGGTGTTACTTTTCCGACATTACTGGCTTATCATACTGCGAATGATGGTACGGAGACGGTTTCTCTGCCAGCGCCGGTCAGTACCACCTGCCGCATTAAAATAGAAGCTGTCAACAATATCTTCTTTGATATCTCCAACAGCAATTTTACCAATGCGGTAGTTACACCTACATATGATTATGATAACCCGGCAGCGGTAACTGCACCTTGCGGAACACTTCCAACACTGTCTTCCACATTAGGTGTTGTATCGTTTGCAGGATTTACTACTCCTGTTACTCTTTCTGTGTTGGATGGAACACCGGCTGGTTCTACTGTAACATTCGGCACCAATCCTGTTACCCCGGGTGGCAGTAGCACGGTTACATTGTCCAATACCAATACACTTAGTGCAGGAACTTATGATATTATTGTTTCCGGTACAGCCGGTGGCATTACCTTGCTGAAGAAACTGACATTTACCATATTGCCAGGCGTTGGCCCGGTGATCAATACACAACCTCTTTCCATACCTGTATGTCTTGGATCTGATGCCTCATTTACGGTAGCAGCACCCGGCGCAATTTCTTATCTCTGGCAGGTAAGTACGGATGGAGGCGACAGCTATGTAACAGCACCCGGTGTAAGCAATGGTACTACCTATACGGCAACAGGAGTTGTACAAACACAGAATAATTATCGTTACCGTGTAATCGTCAACGGCCCTTGCGCCAGCACTACTTCTTCTGCTGCTGTGTTGACGATCACCCCGGCTCCATCTGTTACAACGCAACCTTCTCCCACTACACTTTGTGTAAACAGCGATGCGAGCTTTACGGCTGCCGGAACAGGTGGAACGCTAAGTTATCTCTGGCAGGTAAGCACCGATGGCGGCACTAACTATATTACCGCTCCGGGTACCAATAATGCCGAGACTTATACGGTTTTTGGTATTACAACAACGATGAACAACAACCGGTACCGTGTAGTGATTTCAGGTACCTGTGCTCCAGCCGCGACTTCCAACGGAGCCTTGTTAACAGTGATCAGCCCAGTGATGGTTACCGGCCAACCGGATGATATTACGATCTGCGAAACCGGTACGGTAAGTTTCACTGTAGCGGGCACGAGTTCTGTTCCTGTTCTTTACCAGTGGGAGGATAGTACCTCTGCTCATACATGGCAAGCCATCAATGGCCAGACAGCTGCTACGCTGACAGTCGCCAATGTAGCTGCGAATATGAATGGAAATGGTTACAGGGCGAAATTGTCGAATGCGACCTGTACCGTGCCTACCATATCTGCCAAAGCCGTATTAACGGTGAATGCAAGACCAACAGTTACGATAGCAGCACCACTTACCACGTTATTGCCTGGACAAAGCACAACAATCGCTGCAACGATCAACCCGGCTCCAACCGGCTTTAATATTACCTGGTATAAAAACACATCGGTCATTCCTGGCATTACCGGTACTACTTACCTGGTTGATTCGGTAGAAATCGGAGATTACCAGGTGAAGATCGTCAATGCGGTTACCGGTTGTAACAACGAATCGAATGTGCTTACCATAGGTACAGCCGCCAGCGAGCGCCTGTTCGTGTTCCCGAGCCCAACGACAGGACAATTCACGTTGTCTTATTATAACGCATCGGGCGCATCGACACAACGTATGATCACTATTTATGATTCACGTGGCATGCAGGTGTATAACGCCAAAGTGGCGATCAATGGACCTTATACCTTGCTTAATATCAACCTGACTGGTTCCTCAAGAGGTCTTTATATCATCTCGGTAGGAGATGCCAGCGGTAAGAAACTGACCAAAGGAAAAGTAGTTATCAATTAATAATCCCGCCGCCACTGGCTGGCGGACTGGTATAAAGGATTAAGGCATACAGGAATTCCTGTATGCCTTTTTTGCGTTTAATGCCCTGGCATCCCGGGGCATTATTAGCTTAAATCCTGGTTCAGAATCTTCACATTTTAGCGTACCTTTGCGGCCTCAAAAAGGATATTAAATGATCAGTGTAAAAGACCTCAAACTGGCTTACGGCAAGCGGGTATTATTTGAAGAAGTGAACCTCAATTTCACCAAAGGGAATTGTTATGGTGTGATCGGTGCCAATGGTGCCGGTAAAAGTACCTTCCTCAAAATATTAAGCGGTGAGATCGAGCCTAACAAGGGTACTGTCGATATCAGCAGTGGTGAACGCATGGCGGTACTGAAACAAAACCAGTTTGAGTTTGATGAAGAAACCGTTTTGAATACAGTGATGATGGGGCATACCCGTCTCTGGAAAGTAGCCAAGGAAAGAGAAAGCATTTATGCACTGGCTGATTTCACGGAAGAAGATGGTATGCGCGCCGGAGAACTTGAAGGTGAATTTGGTGAAATGGGTGGTTACACCGCCGAAAGCGATGCCGGTACTTTATTAGGTGAGCTCGGGGTAGAAGAAAAATATCATAGTTCATTGATGAAGGATATTCCTTCCAACCTGAAAGTGCGGGTACTATTGGCACAGGCGATCTTTGGAAATCCCGATATTCTTTTACTCGATGAGCCTACGAACGGTCTGGATATTGAAACGATCGGCTGGCTCGAAAACTTCCTGGCCGATTATGAAAATATCGTTCTCGTAGTCAGTCACGACCGTCACTTTCTCGATGCAGTATGTACACACGTTGCCGATGTAGACAGGCAAAAAGTAAAAATATTCACCGGTAACTATACCTTCTGGTACGAATCATCTCAATTAATGGCGCGCCAGATAAATGATAAGAATAAAAAAGTAGAAGAGAAGCGCCAGGCATTGATCGACTTTATTGCCCGCTTCAGTGCGAATGCTTCTAAAAGCAAGCAGGCGACTTCCCGGAAAAAAGCATTGGAAAAACTGACCATCGATGAGATCGAACCGAGCTATCGCAAATATCCCGGTATCATCTTCCAGCCATTGCGCGAGGTAGGCAACCAGATATTGAATGTAGATAAGCTCACCAAATCAGTTGACGGCCGTGTGTTGTTCAGGAATGCAACATTTACAGTAAATAAAGGTGATAAGATCGCGTTGCTCAGCCGTGACCCGCTCGCGGTTACCAGTTTTTTCAATATCGTTACAGGCGATACACAGGCAGACAGCGGAACTTATGAATGGGGAACTACTGTTACTTCTGCATACCTGCCGATCGAGAATGGACAATTCTTCAATACACAGCTTAACCTGATGGACTGGTTGCGGCAGTATGTGCCTCCGCATGTAACAGATGTGGATGAACCTTTCCTGCGTGGATTTTTAGGTAAAATGCTTTTCAGTGGTGATGATGTGCTGAAGAAAACAAATGTATTGAGCGGAGGCGAGAAAGTGCGTTGTATGATCAGTCGTATGATGCTGCAGAATCCGAATGTGATCCTGCTTGATCAGCCAACCAACCACCTCGACCTGGAAAGTATTCAAAGTTTCAACGAACAATGTACAGAGTATAAAGGCATCGTGTTATTAACGAGCCATGACCATACATTTATGCAAACAGTCGCTAACCGTGTGATCGAACTTACACCAAATGGTATCATCGATCGCCTGATGACCTTTGACGAATACCTGGCAGATCCACGGGTGAAGGAATTGAAAGACACGATGTATAAGTGATAAAGGAATCAGTAGTTGTGCATATGTGAATAGGGAGGGTCAAGGACCGGCTATAAGTTTTTGATTTTAAATTATTTAGGAAGTAGTCGTGATGATGAGCATGTGAAAAAAATCTGTTTTAATCGCTTGTACGATACTGTTCTTCTGTATATCTTAGCGCTCGCAACCATAGCTCTTACAATTTCCACCGATCCAGTTTTCCTTCCATCACCCGTTAATCCTTCCGGGGAAGACCTCTATCCGGGCCGGCGGTATGTCAGTTCATACTGATATTCGGGTTGAAACCAGAAAACAGAAAAGAGTTTAGAAGCTCCGTCGAAAGATGGAGCTTTTTAATTTCTGGTATAAAGGATAAACAGAAATATAAAACGATACCGAACCCAGGCAACTTCCTGTTTTATACACTGCTACTTTCTCTTCCTTATTCTTTATTCCTTATTTTTTGTTTCTTATTTGTTATCCTATCTTCCTGCTATCATTTATGCCCTCATCACCCACCTCATTACGTCAAGGTATTGGTTTCTGGTCAGCAACAGCTATCGTTATTGGTAGTATGATCGGGTCCGGTGTTTTTATTCAACCGGCTGCTATGGCCGATCAGTTGGGTTCGCCTGTCTGGCTTACTATTGTATGGATCATTGCGGGTATATTTTCTTTATTGGGTGCAATGATCTTTTCCGAGCTCGGCGCGATGATCCCCGAGACTGGTGGCATCTACGTTTACTTCCGCCAGATGTTTGGTGATTTTGTGGCCTTCCTCTATGGCTGGGCCGCTTTTTCCGTGATCAATACAGCCGCTGTCGCAGCGATTTCGTTCGTATGTGCGAGTTATGCCGATTATTTTTTAGGACTTCCTCATTTCTCACACGCAATAGAAACAGGTACTACCTGGCACATACCTTTTATCGGGGATCTGCATCCATTGGAGAATGCCGGCGTAAAAGCGCTGTCAGTTATACTAATGATGTTGCTCACCTGGCTGAATCATTTAAGTGTAAAAGCAGGCAGCCTTTTTCAATTGGTATCAACGATTGTAAAAGTAGTCGTGATTGCTGCACTTGTGTTCGGTATCTTTTTTTCCGGGCATGGCAGTGCCGGCAATTTTGTGAATGCCCTGCATCCTAAACAGGGATGGGGATTGATGAGCAGTATTGTTGTCGCGATGACAGGCGCTTTCTTTACCTATGATGGGTGGATCAATGTCACATTCATAGCCGGTGAGATCAAACAACCACAAAAGAATATTCCTAAAAGCCTGATACTCGGAGTACTTGTTTGTATTACTATTTATATACTGATCAACCAGGCTTATTTATATGTATTGCCGGTAGAGAAGATGGCTACTTCTTCGCTCGTGGCTTCCGATGCCATGTCTGTGGCTGTTGGTCCTGCCGGTGTTGCGATCGTGAATGCATTGATCATTATCTGTACGCTCGGTGCTGTGAATGGAAACCTGATGCCTGCCTGTCGTATTACCTATGCAATGGGAAAGGACAGGGTTTTTCTTCCGTGGACAGGCAGTATCCATTCCCGTTTCCGCACTCCTTCCAATGCATTATGGCTGCATGCTATCTGGACATCGGTCTTTATTATTACCGGTTCCTTCGATATGCTGGCGAATATGTTTGTGTTTATAACCTGGATCGCTTATTTTTTAGGAGCCGTAGGCATTTTCCTGTTACGAAAGAGAATGAAGGATACACCAAGACCATATAAAGTGTGGGGTTATCCGGTGGTGCCGCTGTTGTTCATTGCCTTCTCTGCTTTCTATTTGATTGTAACGGTTTGGAATGATGTTACTAATTATCTCGCGCACAGGCAACCGGTTATTAATTCTGTATTGGGATTGGTTATTACTGCAATCGGAGTACCTGTTTATTTTTATTGCAAGAAAAGAAATAAGGAGCAATAGACGCTTGTTATATGTAGTTTACGGTGAGGGTCATTGATTATACTTGCTGGGTAATAAAATAGAACACGGATGGCGCAGATGAAAGGATATAAAATGGATGAGATGCTGTGTTGATGTGAAGTCGAATGACAATCAGATTGAAGTAGGATAATCAATTAAAATCTTTTGAATCATTATTTTTATTTGGATAAAAACCGATCATTTCCTTATCCGCATTGTATCCATTCATTTTATATCCTTTCATCTGCGCCATCCGTGTTCTGTTACATCAACCAACAAGTATAACCAATTACCTTTTTACAACATCATTTTCTTTATCATCTTTCCCAACATCATTAACCCATAATCAGCATCTTCATCCCAGGGCTTTCCGAAACTGATGCGGATAGAATGTTCATAGTTGTTGCTGGCTGCAAAAATCTTACCCGGAACGATCGAAATATGATGCTTCATCGCTTCTGTACGTAACTTAAATGCATTTACTTTTTTATTCAACTGTATCCATAATACAAAGCCGCCACTAGGCCTCGAAACCTTGGTGTCTTCAGGAAAATAATTGATGATCCCCTGCATATAGCGGAGCGATTGTGTATACAACGCTTTTCTCAGGTTCTTTAAATGATATTCATAACGACCGTTTTGTAAAAAATGCGCTATCGTTGCCTGGGTAAGGGTAGGGCAGTTGATACTATGAATACGTTTCATTTGTTTCACCTGGTCAAGAAATTTTCCGGGTATCGCCCAGCCAATCCGGTAACCCGGCGCCAATGATTTGGAAAGAGAACAGCAATGCATTACCAATCCTTTTGTATCGTAGTACTTGCAGGTACGGGGGCGGGTCTTTCCGAAATATAATTCACCGTAAATATCATCTTCGATCAGTGGAATATTATATTTGGTGATAAGGGATACCAATTCCTTTTTACGCTCATCCGGCATACACCCACCGATCGGGTTATTGAAATTCGGAATGGCTACGCAGGCTTTGATCGTATGTTTTTTTAATGCTTCTTTAAAAGTATCGATATCAAAACCGGTAACGGGGTTCGAAGGAATTTCTACTACTTTCAATCCCATGTATTCCAATGCCTGGAATATGCCAAAGTAATTGGGTGATTCAACGGCTACCGTATCACCGGGTTGCGTAACGGATCGTAAACACATACTGATCGCTTCAAGACAGCCATTGGTCACTACTACTTCCGATGCTTTTATTTTTCCACCCCAGTTGAACGCCAGTTTGGCCAACTGGTTTCGCAATTCCAGAGCGCCCTGCGGATTTTCGTAACACACAGCAGAGTTTTTATAATTCCTCAATACATGCACGACCGATTTGTTGATCTTGGCCACCGGTAACAAAGAGGCATCAGGTACGCCTAATGCAAAATTGATCACATTCTCTGCTGCAATATCACCGTAGATCGATGCGATCATTTCTTTTACACTGACATCATGCGAAAGAGGTTCTGCCGGCATTACTTTCGGTAACTCACGAAAACTCTTATGATTAAACCGGACATAATACCCGGATTTTGGTCTTGATTCGATCAACCCTTTTCCTTCCAAATGATAATATGCCTGGAAAGCCGTCCCCATACTGATGCCGTATTCATTGCACAGTAATCGTACAGAGGGAAGTTTGTCGCCAATCTTTAACACTTCATCGGCAATCATTTTTTCAACACCATCTGCCACCTGCATGTACAGATGATCATCAGAAACAAGAGCTTGTTTGCGCATAGACTTACAATTTTTGAAAGAAATCCGGAAATCTGATCTAGTCAAAAATACAAAAACTGAATCTGTTTTTTATTGAAATTCCTGTCCATTTTTGTGTAGGATTTGGAAGAATCACGAACGGCTTGCCAGGAAGTAACAGATAAGGAGAATGGACATGAAAAAGGAATTGTACAAAGCATATATCGCGCTGGCCGTAGTGAGTTTTTTCTGGGGCACAACCTATATCGCTGCGCGCATAGGCGTTGCACATATGCCAGGATTATTTGTTTCAGGTATGCGTCAGTTTCTATCAGGTCTTATTATGGTGAGCTTTTTTTTACTAAGAGGTCATTGTATTCCCGGGTGGGAGGTTTTAAAAAGAATATCTGTTCAAAGTATCTTTTTATTATGTATTTCCAATGGGTTATTAACCTGGTCGGTTGAGTATATCAGTGGTGGACTGGCAGCTATCATCGCTGCCCTGGTGCCCTTGTTCATCGTATTATTCACGGCATGGTTATCCAAATGCAAGCAGATCAGTTACAGGATGATCATCGGTTTGCTGGTAGGACTGGCTGGTGTGGTCACTGTTTTTTACGATTACCTGTTGCAGGTGCATAGCAGCCGGTTCCTGTTCGGAGTAGCGCTGGCATTTATATCCACCTTATCCTGGTCGTTCGGTACTGTGTATTCGTCACGGCAAAAACCACCGATCGATATTTTATTCAACGTGGGATTGCAAATGCTGATCGCTGGTATATTGATTTTATCTGTTTGTGGTATCACCGGTAAATATGTAAATCTCGCAACAGCGGATCAGGCATCCTTGCTGGCGCTTTCTTACCTGGTGGTATTTGGATCATTGCTGGCGTATTCGGCGTATGTATTTGCGATCAGTAAACTTTCACCTACACAGGTTTCTATTTATGCGTATATCAATCCAATAGTAGCTGTTGTACTGGGTTGGTTATTATTAGCTGAAAAGATGAATATCAATATGGCACTGGGAACAGCTATCACTTTGGCAGGCGTGTACCTGGTAAACCGCGAATCTAAAAAAGTAAAACAATGAAAAAAATCAACATTGTCAATTACCGCTCCGAACATCAACCTTATTTCGAAGCATTCAACCGGGCGTGGATCGAAAAGATATTTGAAATGGAACCAGTGGATACTTTTATGGTCACGCATCCTGATAAAGCAATACTGGAACCGGGCGGTGCCATATTAATAGCCGAATATAAAGGCGTACCCGCAGGCACTATCGGGCTTCGCAAACTGGATGAAACGACGTATGAAATTGTCAAGATGGCTGTTAGTACTGATTTCCGCAGGCTTGGCATCGGCGAAGCCTTGTGTTACAGCAGTTTCCTGAAAGCGAAGGAAATGGGAGCGACGATGGTGATCCTTTATTCCAATAAATTAAATGCAGAAGCAGTAAAACTCTATGAGAAGATAGGTCTTACACATGCTGCCGTAGAACCCGGTGTATATAAAAGAGCGAATGTAAAAATGACGATCGATATTGAAAAGGCAGTTGCTGCGGCTGAAGCGTATGAGGCTCGTTTGTTAATAAGCGTGTAATAAATAAAAAATAAGAAATAAGGAATAATTAATGAGAAAGTGGGCCGGCTATTCCAGGTTTATTTCTACTATCAAGGACTTATTTTCTCATTAATTATTTATTATTCCTTATTTCTTATTATATAAATCATTAACCTTAAATCAACCTGCATGGAACTATTAACTGGTATAGCCGTCAGGCCAGCATCTCATCCCAAACTGGCTGAGGCCGATCTCGAACATCTTGAATACGGAAAATATTTATCGGATCATATGTTGATCTGCGATTATGATGGCCGTGGCCCGGCTCCCGCAGGCTGGCAACAACCACAAATCGTTCCGTTTGGAAATCTTTCGCTAAGCCCGGCTACACTGGCGCTTCATTATGGACAAACCGTATTCGAAGGAATGAAAGCATTTCGCATGCAGGATGGAAGGATCAATATATTCCGCCTGCACCGGCATTATGAACGTTTTGTAAGATCGCTGGACAGGATGTGTATGGCTATACCACCTGCCGAAATATTTTGTGATGGATTGATGAAACTCGTATCACTCGACAGGGGATGGGTGCCTTCACAACCGGGATCAGCCTTATACCTCCGTCCTTTTATGTATGCGAGTGAAGCAAAATCAGGTCTCAAGATATCCGAACAATACCGCTTTGTTATTATCACCGGACCTGTACCGGAATTGTATACAAAGCCTATCAAAGTAAAAGTTGAAACCGGTTATATAAGAGCCGGTAAAGGTGGTACAGGCTATGCGAAATGCGGTGGTAATTATGGAGGCGCTTTTTATCCCACCAAACTCGCAAGAGAACAGGGATACGAGCAGGTATTATGGACAGATGGCCAGACTAATGAATTTATTGAAGAATCAGGAATGATGAATGCAATGTTCGTGATCGGTAATAAACTAATCACTCCTTCTTTATCGGATTCAATTTTAGATGGCGTGACAAGAGATTCATTATTGGAGCTCGCTAAGGATCTCGGATATGAAACCGAACAAAGACCGGTTGCTGTAGCAGAACTGGAAAAAGCATTCCGTGATAAAACGATTACCGAAGCATTTGGTGCTGGCACAGCGGCGGTGATAGCGCCTATATCAACCATACATATTAATGGTACAGATCATACACTTACCGATCCCGGTCATAAAAGCATTTCCGTCATCCTGAAAACAAAACTGGAAAGAATAAGAAGAGGTATGGAAGACGACGTTCATGGATGGAATACTGTTATTTAAGAGCAATAGAACACGGATAACATGAATCCTTTGATTAACCCTATGTGAAACCTATGTTCCTATGTGCCTATGTGGTAAAAAGCTGACTGGCGTAATCTCACCACATAGGCACATAGGTTTCACATAGGGATTATTATGTCTTTTTACTGTCAATTCGTGTAATAAAGCATTCATAATGTGGAATTTATTACACTCGATTCTCGCTTCAGCGTATACACATTTTTCCTGTCTATATACAGTTCCATTTTAAGCTTATGAGCCTATCTATGGTCTTTATGAGGCGGTTATGTACCTTTTTTTAGTGTAATGAGTTGCCTGTTGGCTAAATCTGGCTAAGTGTTTGAAATCTACCTATCAAATTTAAAACTGTACAACATGAAAAAGAAAGTAATGATCCTGTGCTCGTCCTTCCTTTGCCTGTTAGCTGTTACTACATATGCGCAAGAAAAGAAATCAAGTGCCATGATTAAAGGTGGTGTCAACTTCGCCAATGTATCAATAAAAGATAATGGTGGTGTAGACGATGCCAAAACGCTTACCAGTTTCCAGGTAGGTATACAAGGTGATTTGTACCTGGCGCCTATTCTTTATTTGCAGCCCGGTGTATTCTTCAGCGGAAAAGGAACCAAGTCTCAAACCGGTACCGAAGGAAGTGATAACTGGTATCGCGCTACCACTAACCCATACTACATTGAAGTACCGGTTAACCTGATTTTCAAAACACCCGGTAAAGGCGCTAAGTTCTTTGCAGGTGGCGGACCTTATCTTGGTATTGGCATAGCCGGTAAGAATAAAGTAGAAGGCGCCGTATTAGGAACCAGCTTTAGTTCAAAAGAAAATATTGAATGGTCCAATGACGATCCCACTACATTTAACCAGGAAGAAGGTGCCGGTTTCGGTATTCTTCGCCGGTTTGATTATGGTGTGAATGGTACATTGGGTGTTGAAACATCCGGCTTGGTGATCGCAGCCAATTACGGTCTGGGTCTTGCGAAACTGCAATCAGGTACTGATTCCGGGGAAGATAATAACAATAAGAACCGGGTGATCAGTGTTACCGTCGGCTTCAAGTTTTAATTCAACATATATAGGTTTTGTGTTTTGGAAAACGCTCCCCGTAAGGAGCGTTTTTTTTATATGATAATTCAAATTCTGAATTCTTACTTCTCCTCTCTATTCTTACTATCTTGCAGCCCTTAATAATACACTATGCGTTGGATGAAATGGACCGGTATTGCTGCCGCTTTATTATTGATCGCTTCTTGTTTTATGACCTGGGTATTTATTCATTCAAAAGGACTAACGATCACCGGCGTGGATGCGACCGGTACTGATTTTGGCAAACCTGGCTATCTTCATTTTGTATTAACGGTTTTCTTTGTTGCCTTTACATTGATACCAAAAGTGTGGGCCAAACGCGCCAACCTGCTGGTAACAGCTTTAAATCTTGCATGGGCCCTCCGGAATTATTTCTTTATTTCTTCCTGTATGGGTGGCGAATGCCCCGAAAAACATTCCGGTCTTTATCTTTTAATTATTTCATCTGTATTGATGCTTGCCAGTGCATTATTTCCGGACCTGGTTATAAAGACAGAAGAGAAGAAATAAACTATGTGTGTCTTCCTACATGTCCTATGTGGTAAAGATTACGCGGGTCAGCTATAGTTCATTACCAGCATAGCGTAGATTTACCACATAGGCACATAGGACATATAGAAAGGCACACATAGGATTTAAAAATTGTTGAAGATTATTGTTTTATAATCAAAACTCCTTATTTTAGCAATATCAAACCTTCCTGGACAATTACTCCTGTTTCACTTAATACCTTCCTTTATAATTCGATGATTTGACAAGACAAGTTCTGTACTGCAGTGAATAACTGTGCGTATGCAATTGTATAAAAATTAATGAATGACTATACTTGCTATAGTCATTCATGCAACATATAGTTTATCTGAACGGAGAACCATTCCACGGTCCGTCTTCGCAAGGGGACGGATTTTTTATTACCTGATCAGGAAAGACAGGATAATGATTCCCGGATAATCCCAATGCATTCTTTGATCTGTGCAGCAGTTATCAGTAATGGTGGTGCAAACCGTATCTTGCCTCCATGTGTTGGCTTGGCCAGCAGCCCATTTTCTTTTAACCGGAGACAAAGCTCCCAGGCTGCATCAGGATTGCTGTGTTTGATGACAATGGCATTTAATAATCCTTTGCCACGGATCGTTTCTATATAAGGTGATTGAAGCGCCTGCAATTCTTTTCTCAATAATTGACCCATAGCTTCTGCATTCGCTGCCATGTTTTCGTCTTTCAATACCTGTAGTGCTTTGATGGCCGTTTTACAGGCCAGCGGGTTGCCGCCATAGGTAGATCCATGTTCACCGGGTTTGATGGTCATCATGATCTCATCATCGGCAAGCACTGCACTTACGGGTAGCATACCACCGCTTAATGCCTTTCCAAGAATAAGTATATCGGCTCTTACATCTTCATGATCACAGGCCAGCATTTTACCGGTACGGCAAAGACCGGTTTGTATTTCATCCGCAATGAATAAAACATTCGCAGCTTCGCAAAGCTGTTTGGCTTTTGACAGGTATCCTTCATCAGGAACCACTACACCTGCTTCTCCCTGGATAGGTTCAAGCAGGAAACCGGCTACATTTTTCCCGGCCAGCGCCTGTTGCAAAGCTCCAAGGTCATTATAAGGTATTTGCAGGTAACCCGGCATATAGGGTCCGAAGTGATGAGTGGAGGAGGGATCAGTACTGAAAGAGATCACTCCGGTCGTGCGGCCATGAAAATTATCTTCGCAGGTAATGATCACTGCTTTTTCATCAGGTATTCCTTTTATCTCATAGGCCCATTTACGGCAAAGTTTGATCGCCGTTTCCACGGCTTCCACGCCTGTGTTCATCGGTAATACTTTATCATATCCAAAATATCCGCAGATAAACCGGGCATATTCTCCCAATGAATCATTATGAAAAGCACGGCTGGTCAATGTCAGCTTCTGCGCCTGTTCAATAAACGTTTTTACAATAGCAGGATGACAATGTCCCTGGTTAACGGCTGAATAGCCACTTAAAAAATCATAATAGCGTTTGCCATCCACATCCCATACAAATACACCTTCGCCACGGTTGAGCACGACAGGGATGGGATGGTAATTGTGAGCGCCATATTGTTCTTCGAGTGATAAGAATTGCTGTGTTGAGGAGGACATATCTATGGTTGATTGCATAAAAAAGAATAGTAATTGAAAAAAAGGGAATGCGAAAAAGGCCGGCGATGATCCGGCAATGCATACGATTATCCTCGATGATTGAGCAGGTCAAGATTCTGCTCCAGGAAGAATGATATGTTGAAATGCAATGAGATAATCCGAGATTTGTTGCAAGATAAGATTTTTTCACGATTTGGGAAGGGGGACAATTAAGAATTTAGAATTATGAATTATGAATGAGGCGTAAAGGATTGATTATACATATTATTTACGCACCATTTATAATTCTAAATTCATAATTTTTTTAATTCTAATTATTTACTTTTTCCAACTAAAAACACACAACTATGTCCTATACTGTTCCTGCCGGTACCCGCATCGGCCATATTCATTTGAAGGTAGCTGACCTGGAAAGGTCACTGAATTTTTATCGTGACCTGCTCGGATTTGAATTGCAGCAGATGTATGGAGAAAGCGCTGCCTTTATATCGGCAGGTGGTTATCATCACCATATCGGGTTGAATACCTGGTACAGCAAAAACGGGGCACCCGCTCCGCGACAGGCAGCCGGGTTGTTTCATACCGCTATTTTATATCCGACCCGGAAGGATCTGGCGGTCATTTTAAAACGATTGGTCGAAGCGAAGTATCCTCTCACAGGCGCTTCCGATCACGGCGTATCAGAAGCGATCTATTTGGATGATCCTGATGGAAACGGGGTGGAACTGTACTGGGACAAACCACGTGAAGACTGGCCGCGGGATGCTTTAGGGAATCTGGAAATGGTGACTGAGCATTTGGATCTGCCGGGATTATTAAAACTGGCAGAGTAACTCATTACTCCGTGGCCTTCTGTGTATTCTCTGTGGTATATGCCCTGTAAAAGAGATTCTATTCATAAGTTCTAAATACTTTAATCTGATCTCTTACTCCTGGGCTTATACCACAGAGAATACACAAGGAACCGCAGAGGATCAAAAAATTTTCACATAGTACTTGCCGGCAAACGAAAACTCAGGCATTTTATCTTTCTCATAAATTCCATATACGGTACTGCCGCTGCCGCTTAATGAAGCGTAGATGGCATTTTTCGCATATAATTCTTCTTTGATAGCAGCAATAGCAGGATGCTGCTCAAATACTGGTTTTTCGAAATCATTCAGCAGTTCATTTTTCCAGGCCGATACAGGTTGTGAAATGATTTCAGTAAGCGGTTTGACAGGAAGGGCCGGTTGCAGATAAGAAAAAGCCTTGCCTGTATTGATGTGTATGCCCGGGGTGATGATAACAAAAGAATACGGTGAAAGATCCAGCTCAATGGGAGAGAGTTTTTCCCCTCTTGAAGTAGCATAACAGGGAGTATTGATAATGAAAAACGGGCAATCACTTCCCAGCTGCAAGGCATAATCGATCAGCACATCCGTTGAAATTCCCAGGTTGAATCTTTTATTCAGTAACTGTAACATAAATGCTGCATCAGCACTGCCGCCACCAAGACCAGCGCCTGCAGGAATATTTTTATGCAAGTGAAGCTGTAGTGAAGGAATAGCCGGGAAATCTTTCTTTAAAAGCTCAAGGGCTTTGATGCAAAGATTTTCTTCTTTATTCCCTTCGATCGGTTGA
>CAMLGR010000100.1 GCA_946479615.1 uncultured Bacteroidota bacterium
TCGATACTTATCACCCGGATAAATCCATTCTTTCATCCGTTATTGAACATAACCCCGGGATGGAACAGGTGCTGGCGGCCCATACAAAATTTCACAAGCTAAGTCATCTTACAAAAGTGTCATTTACTACTCCGGTCGGTAAACCCGAAACAATAGGCGCCGACAGGCTGGCGCTTACAGCCGCTGCCGTTCATTTCTATCCTGGAAAAAATAACCTGGTCGTTGCTTTAGGCAGTTGTATCACCTACAACATGATCAATAAATACCACGAATTTGTAGGAGGCGGCATCTCCCCGGGCATGGAAATGCGGCTCAAATCCCTGCATCATTATACAGCCAAACTTCCCCTCGTAAAAGCAGACAGCAATGTGCCGCTGATGGGATATGATACCAACACCAATATCCTCAGCGGAGTGGTGCTTGGAATGGCGAAAGAGATCGATGGATTCATAGAGGCATACGAGGAAAAATATGGGAACTTTAACGTCCTTTTAACCGGGGGTGATTTAGTGCATTTGGCTTCACACCTTAAAAAGAAGATATTTGCAGACCCTGATTTAATTTTTAAAGGTCTTTATGCCATTAGTGAAGTCAATAACTGCTAAGAAAATCAATGTGTTAGGCGTTTTTCGGCTTTCGTTTAGCGTTTTACTATTTGCTCTTTATCTTCCTGTTTCTGCACAGGATAATTCACCTTATACCCGTTATGGACTGGGAGATGTGGTGCCCTCCACCAATATTCTTGGCCGCGGTATGGGAGGCCTTTCAGCTGCTTATAACGACATTCTTTCCATCAATTATAACAACCCAGCTTCTTACGGTTCGTTTCAAACAGTAAAAGAGCCTACTGCAAAAAAAATATTATACGGAAGGGCGATGCTCGATGTAGGAATGAACTTTGAAAGCCGCACACTGATCGAACCTGGTACTGTTGGAAAATTCACCGCCAGCAATGCATTGTTCTCTCATGTGCAGGTCGCTGTTCCTTTAAAACCCAACTGGGGATTGAGCTTTGGATTGCGGCCTGTAACAAGGATCAGCTATAAGATCGTCAGCCATGAAAAACTGGTAGATCCTAATACCGGTCAGCCGATCGATACAGCAGAAACAACCTATAACGGTGATGGCGGACTTTACCTGGCTTCAATAGGAACAGGATATAAATTCAATATAAGTGCCAGCAGTACGATCGCGTTAGGGATCAATGGCGGTTACCTCTTTGGTAAAAAAGATATCAGTACCCGCAGAAGTATTTCCAACGACAGCCTGACTTATAACAGCGGCAACTTCCAGACAAGTACTACCTATGGCAATTTATATGTGAATGCCGGTATACAGTTTCAAACCAAACTGAACGAAGATCTTTATTTCTCTCTGGGCGCTTATGGTAACCTGAAACAAAACCTGAACGCTTCACAGGATATCGTGCGCGAGACCTATTATTTCGATGAATCATTGGGTAATGTGCGCCAGGATAGTGTGTCTGAACAAAGAAACATCAAGGGTAAAGTTATATACCCTTCTTCCTATACAGTTGGTTTTGCTGTTGAAAAATTACTGGATATCACCCAAAAGAAAGCAGGCTGGATGTTTGGTGTTGATTATTCGAAGACAAATTGGGATGAATACCGTTTCTATGGACAGGCCGATCCTACCGTACAAAGCAAGTGGGAAATCAGGGCAGGCGGTCAGTTAAGACCTGTTCCTAAAAATAATTACTTCAGCAATGCGGCTTACCGCGCCGGTTTGTTTATCGGCCAGGATTATATCAGGGTAGGAAACAAACTGCCTTTATTCGGTGCTACAGTAGGCATGGGATTGCCGCTGAGAAACTATAACCGGTTAAGTCCTGGTGAAGCCAAAGTCATTAACCTAGCTTTAGAATTTATTAAAAGAGGAAATAATGATAATTTGCTGAAGGAAAATCTTTTCAGGATCTCTGTCGGCTTCTCCCTGAGTGATTTCTGGTTTGCAAAAAAGAAATATGAGTAAGACATTTTTTATATCCCCTATCTTTTTTTACGCAGCAGCTTTGTTTATAAGCTGCTGTTTTGTTTGCGGGTGTGAAAATGATCAGAAAGAGATCGACGCACTGATAAAAAATGAGAAGACGGTAGAAGAGATCATCGATGTGCAAAGTTATCTCAGCCAGGAAGGAAAGGTAAAAGCAAAACTGGTTGCGCCGATCATGTACCGTGTAACGGCAGATACTAACTATGTAGAATTTCCCCGCTCCTTGCATGTCGATTTTTATAATGACAGTCTACAACGGGAAAGCTGGCTGGATGCCCGCTATGCGCGTTATTTTGAGAACTATGACAAAGTATACCTGCAGGACAGCGTGGTCGTGATCAGCCTTAAGGGCGATACATTACGTTGCCGTAATCTTTGGTGGGATCAGAATAAAGCCTTGTTTTATACAGACAGTATTGCCACTTATAAATCTCCGGGCAATGACATTACAGGCGGCCGTGGCATGGAAGCCACCCAGGACTTCAAAAGCGTAACCTTCCGCTACCCGCTGGGCGTGGTGAAAATAGCAGCCAGCGGCTTTGCAGAGCAGCCATAGGGTGAGTAGTGAGTGGCGAGTAAGAAGTGAATAGCGAATCATCAATAGCAAATGCTGTGTTGGTTTGAATTGTGCCAGGAGAGGAGATAGTGTTAGGTGCTAAGTTACACGGAGTGATATAAATCTAACATCAATAACCAGTCTTTATCAGTATATCACTTCATACATTCTTCCCCTTGAACATTGAATATTCTCTAAGACAAAAGAATATTATTTCCTACTTGCCACTCACCATTACCTATTCCCCCACTCACCAAATGAAATCAATCCCGTCTTATTCAGCACGGGATTGATTTTTGTTGAGGGCGAACCACGGTGTTTTTCTGGTTAGAGGTTAGCTGTCTCAAAGGTTCTTCGAAAGGATATTATTGGATTAAAACGGGACACTTGGAAATTAAGAGGTTGATCAGTCGTTGGGATCAATCAACTTCCGGATCAAATGTAATAGCTGTTTTTAATCTGCGCCAGAGGATGTTTCGCCAATTCCGGACGTACAAAAATTACTGCGGTGCCCGTATATGTACGCAGGAAATAACTGCCCGCAAAGTTCCTTTTCATACCTTCAGTCTATAAAACTTTTCGCTATGTCGTTGAAAAACAAAACTATCCTCATTACAGGTGCAAGCCGCGGTATCGGTAAAGCCATTGCCCTGAAGCTGGCAGCCGATGGAGCTAATATTATTATTGCCGCTAAATCGATTGAAGAGAATGCCAAACTCGGGGGAACCATCTTTGCAACGGCAGAAGAAGTACAGCAGGCCGGGGGGCAGGCACTCGCTGTGCAATGCGATATCCGTTTCGAAGATCAGATCGCCGGGGTCGTCAATGCAGCAGTAGAAAAATTCGGAGGTATAGATATCCTCGTCAATAATGCATCCGCAATTTCATTAACATCTACCGAACAAACAGAACCCAAACGTTACGACCTGATGTATGATATAAATGTGCGCGGCACCTTCATGGTCACGCGCGCCTGCATCCCTCATTTGAAAAAAACACCGAACCCGCATATACTTACTTTATCACCACCGGTAAATCTTCACCCGAAATGGTTTGGCAATCATGTTGCCTATACCATGACGAAATACAATATGAGTATGATGGCGATCGGTTGGGCCACCGAATTTAAAAAATTCAATATCGCATCGAATGCACTCTGGCCACGCACTACGATCGATACAGCAGCCGTGAGAAATTTACTGGGCGGAGAAACCCTGGCTAAAATGAGCCGTACACCAGCTATACTGGCCGATGCAGCGTATGCTATTTTCAATAAACCTTCGGCGGAATGCACCGGCAATTGTTTTATCGATGAAAATGTACTGGCGAAAGAAGGGATCACTGATCTTGAAAAATATTCGGTCGTGCCCGGCGCTAAATTATATACCGATCTTTTTGTAGAATAAATGAAACATCCCGCACAGGCGGGATGTTCTATAAATAACCTTAACCATTAACAGTAGGATCTCTTACTGTAATTTACAATAATTTATCCAAAATATAACGGGGGACAAACCAGGCGATCTTACTCCGGTCTTTGCTCAGGGCGCATCTGCGGGAAGAATAACACATCCTGTATGGAAGATTGCCCCGTCAGCAGCATACACAACCTGTCGATACCAATACCGATACCGGAGGCAGGCGGCATGCCATATTCCAATGCGCGCAGAAAATCATGATCGATGAACATCGCTTCATCATCGCCTTTTTCCAGCAATCTTACCTGCTCTTCAAAACGCTCACGCTGATCGAGCGGATCGTTTAACTCGGAATAGGCATTAGCTATCTCCTTACCATTGATGATCAATTCAAATCTTTCCACCAATCCCTGTTTATCACGGTGCTTCTTGGTAAGCGGGCTCATCTCTACCGGGTAATCCGTGATAAAAGTAGGTTGCACATAATGATGTTCGGATGTATTGCCAAAGATCTCGTCGATCAGTTTGCCCTTGCCCATTGTTTTATCCGTTTCAATGCGCAATTGTTTACAAACGGAACGGAGCTGTTCTTCATTCATGCGGCTTACATCGATGCCTGTATTCTCTTTTATCGCATCGAAAATGCTGATGCGTTTGAAAGGAGCTTTTAAAGAAATGTCTTTGTCTCCCATTTTAATATCGGTACTTCCGCACACATCGATCGCTGCTTTTTCCAATAACTGCTCCGTGGTTTCCATCATCCATAAATAATCTTTATACGCCACGTAAAATTCAAGAATGGTAAACTCGGGATTGTGAGTGCGGTCCATTCCTTCGTTACGGAAATTGCGGCTGAACTCATACACCCATTCAAAACCACCTACCAGTAATCTTTTAAGGTATAATTCATTGGCAATACGCAGGTAAAAAGGAACATCCAGCGCATTGTGATGAGTAATGAAAGGACGTGCCAGCGCACCACCTGGTATACTTTGCAAGACCGGTGTGTCCACTTCAAGACCGCCTTGTTTATTCAGGAACTCACGGATGGAATTGATCATCTTTGTTCTTTTCAGGAACGTTTCTTTTACCACAGGGTTGATGATCAGGTCGGCATAACGCTGGCGGTACCGGAACTCAGGATCGGTCACTGCATCGAATGTTTGTCCCTCTGCTTCTTTTACAATCGGCAGCGGACGCAAAGATTTGCTCAGGAGTGTTAACTCTTTTACATGGATAGACGTTTCACCGGTCTTGGTAATAAACGCATATCCCTTTACACCAATGATATCACCGATATCGATCAGTTTTTTCCAGACGATATCATACAGCGATTTGTCTTCGCCGGGACAAATATCATCCCTGCGTATATAAAGTTGTACACGACCCGCACCATCCTGGATCACTGCGAAATTGGCCTTGCCCATATCCCGTACGCTCATGATCCTTCCGGCTACGCATACATTGCTGAATTCTTCCTTTCTTTCTTCTGTATAATTTTCCTTGATATAAACAGAATTGCTGTTGACAGGATACAGGGGAGCCGGGTAGGGCTCGATGCCCATCATAATCAGTTCGGCCAGTTTCTCGCGACGCAGTTGCTCCTGCTCAGATAAATGTTGTGTACTCATTGTTGCTTTAAAAGTCGCAAAGGTACTGGTTTAGGGCGTTTGATGGGTTAAGAGGTTTGAGGGTTTAAAGGTTTAAGGGGTTTAAACGTTTATGGCGCCTGTCCCTTGCCCCTTAAACCCTTAAACCGTCATAGTACTTTCTGCCAAAACCGCGTGAAAATCCCTAAAGTATCGTCAAACTTGCAACGTTTATTGCATTATTGCCTTCTGACTGGTATTTTGTATGATATTTAAAACCCCTTGATAATTACGTATATGAAAACCTATTTTTTAGCAATTGCCCTTTCTTTAGCGCTTGTACCTGCTACACAGGCCCAGATCAAACTTCCCGGGATCCTTTCCAAAAAAACAGCCGGGACCAACGGTAATGTTACCGAAAATGAAGCCGGGCAAGGTATCAAGGAAGCCCTTACCAAAGGCGTGACCAATGCAGTTCTCAACCTCAATAAAACAGATGGTTTCTTTGGTAGCGATATTTACAAAGTATTGCTGCCGCCCGATGCCAAGAAGATCGAAACCACCCTGCGGAATGCCGGTATGGGTGCGCAGGTAGACAAAGCCATTCTCGCGATCAACCGTGGCGCAGAAGATGCAGTGGCGTATGCGAAACCGATCTTTGTGGATGCGATCAAGGAAATGACGATCACCGATGCATTGAACCTGCTCAGTGGCGGCAAGGATGCGGCTACACAATACTTCAAACAAAAAACAACGGAAAAATTAGTGGCGGCATTTACGCCATCTGTAAAAACATCACTGGATAATGTAGGCGCTACAAAATATTATGGTGATATCGTAAACACCTACAACAAACTTCCTACGACCTTTAAAAAAGTAAATCCTGATCTGCCTTCTTATGTGGTTGGCAAAACTGTCGATGCCTTGTTCGACCAGGTAGCAAAGGAAGAAGCCGATATCAGGGCCAATCCGCTGGCGAGAACGAGTGATATTCTGAAGAAAGTGTTTGGAAGCAAATAAGAATAAGAAATAAGGAACAAAAAATAAGGAATGAGAAAATGAACAGTCTTAGTACTTCACTTTCTCATTCCTTATTTTTTGTTCCTTATTTCTTATTATCAATTTCCCGTCAGCAACACCTGCCACGCTTCATTCACCTTTCCTTTATCAAGTAATTGTTTGGCGTAACTGTGAAGTTCCTTCTCCATTTCGGCAGGACTGATACTATAATATTGAATGATCTGTTTCAGGTGACTATCATCGAAGGAAGTATCTACCAGAGGCATTTCGTGCACATTAGCTAACTGGCCCAGGTTATTGGCCGTTAAAATATTACTCCTGCGGATAGCAAGCGGTAACGTATCAATACCGATACCCAGTTTTACATTGGGTTTTTCTACTTCAAAAAGATTGGTCTCATCAACCTTGCAATACCAGTTGGCCCCCAGCCTGGCGATATGATGAATTTTGCGCTGATCCGGTTTATTATTTTCATCGAGCAGGCTTTCATCGATATGAAGACAGAGCACTTCACAGATGACGAGGTTGCCGGCGCCTCCTTCAATACCCAATGGTTTTATTTCAATCACCCTGCATTCCATTTTGGCCTTGCTTTCTTTTACCATCGGTGGTTGTACAAGGGTGGCTGGTTGCGGGGTAAATCCTGCTTTGATAAATTCGTTCGTGTCTTTGGGGTATTCGCAACTGGCAAGTGATACCTGGTGCACCATGTCATAGGTAACCATATTGATCACTACTTCCGGTATTTCCGAAATATTTTCCAGCGTATGCTTACTGCTGTTATCGCGTACACGACGTGAAGGAGAAAAAATAACAATAGGCGGTTTGGAAGAGAACAGGTTAAAAAAACTAAAGGGACTAAGGTTGATATTACCTGCTTTATCGATCGTGGAAGCAAAGCAAACCGGCCGTGGCGCTACTATGTGTTGCAGATAATATTGTCTTTCGGCCGTGGTAAAAGAGTTCAGATCAAAGGTCATGGTAAGGAGTGATTGGCGGCAAATATCTGGAATTGTTTTAATTGCACACGGGAGACCGTAGAGATAAGGAAGACCGCAGACAATTGTCCGGCTGTATGGATTTACTCTGCGGTTCTCTGTATCTCTGTGGCCATCTTCCATTCAACCTCGGATTTTCACCCTCCATCAAGAATAATAACCAAAGAATAAGAGAAATACGAATATATTCGTTGTACGAAAAGATTCGGACATCAATTTATAAAACCTAAAATCATCAGAATGAGAAAGTATCTATCAGCCCTTATACTGGGTGCCTGCGCTTTTGTTACCGTTCATGCGCAGGATAATGACAAACCAAAAATCGAAGGCAGCGGTAATATCATTACAAAAGATATCGCAGTCAGTTCCTTTGACCAGTTGAATGTAAAAGGAGTATTCAGTGTACTATTAACCCAGGGAAATAAGGAGGAAGTAAAGATCGAAGCAGATGACAACCTGCAACAACTTTTCGAAGTAAAGAATGAAGGGTCGACGCTCAGTATCGGTATGAAAAATGATGTGAACTTCAACAGCAAGAAAAAGATCAGGGTATATGTGACCTTCAAAAAACTGAAGAGCATGGACCTGAAAACGGTAGGCGATATCACATCGGATCAAAACCTCAGTTTTGATGATCTGAAAATATCCAACAAAAGTGTAGGTTCTGTCGACCTGAAAATGACAGCGGCCAATCTCGATGTAGATAACAAAAGTGTTGGCAGCGTAAAACTCAATGGCAAAGCAGAGAACGCAACCATAAGAAATAAAGGAGTAGGAAGTTTATGGGCTGCCAGTTTCGTGGTACAAAAAATGGATATCGAAAACAGTGGAGTGGGTTCAGCGGAAGTCAATGCAGCAAAAGAATTAAAAGTAAAAGACAGCTTCCTGGGAAAAGTAACGAATAAAGGATCTGCACCGGTGAAGAAGATCAATAAGGCAACGATCTAATTGAAGATTATCATATAAGTCTTCCTTGCAAAGGGTTAACGAGGCAACTGCTAAAGCCGGATCGTTAACCTTTTGCTTTTATAGGTAAACCTGCCTGCGGATCATCATTGTCGATGCCGCCAGTATAGTCCTGCTCCCTTCTGAAAAATCGTTTGTTATTCAGAACGATGACCGGTAGCGCAGCGTCTTTACTGTATAGCGGGAAAGAAGAACCGGAAGTGAAAGAAATTTTGTGGGAGAAGTATGTAAGTAGTTTTTCACCACACAGAAACATAGATTTCACATAGAAGTTCTATGTATGTATTCCTATGTTTCTATGATCCTATGTGGTAAAAAAATGAAACAGGTATAAGACTTTCTCTAAAGAAAATCAGGAAAATTTTTTCCGGTCTTTCAATACGATCACACTACAGTTGTATATTTAGGATACCAAACCATTCCTTAATACTATGATCAAATTCCTTTCAATAACGATTCTGATAGCCAGCGTTATTCTTAATAGCTCCTGCCAATCCAAAAGCAACAAGAACAGCCCTGCGCCAGTTATAAAAGATTCCGCTGTACCGGCTAATACAAAAGAGCAACACGTAAAAGATACACTGCCGGAGCCAGTAAATAAGTTAAACCTGGCAACAGTAAAAAATATCGGGGTGTTGTCACTTCATAAAGAAATCAAAAGCGATAGTACTGATGAAGATTATGCCAAATGCAGGGCATGGTCATTAACCGCCAGGCAAGTTGAATTCCTGATCAGGAAATTTAAATCGATGACAAGCGAGGAGCAATATCTTTCCTATTCCGTTTACAATTGCAGCATCAGCGGGGAAATAAAAATAGACCAGGTACAATATAAATATTGGATGGGTTCTGGAGGTACATTGGTCTTAAAAAGCAACGGAATATCCTGGTACTTTGGATACCCGGATGAAAAAGAGAGCAACAAGTATTTTATTTCCGGAAGATTGACGGATAAAGAGTTAAAACAATAACATTACAAACCTTTCTTCTTATTCAAAATACTCCAGTCGCTATCTTCCTGCACGATCGTATTGGATAATTTTCCTAAACCCGCTACTTCCATTTCCACTATATCACCTGGCTGCAGCCATTGTTCCGTATAATTGGGATCGTTCAGTTTGCCGGTACCATTCAATTCCAGGAAGCAACCGGTACCAACCGTGCCGCTGCCGATCACATCACCGGGATAAAGATCCACTCCGTAAGAAGCTCTTTCAATGATCTCGGCAAAGGTCCAATCCATATCGCTTACATTTCCCTGGCTCACCTGCTTGCCATTCACCCAGCATTTCATATCCAGGTTCCAGGCTTTGCCGGTGTGATTTTCTTTGGCTGCCGTTTCAAACTGTGCAAGCTCATCGATAGTGACCAGCCAGGGACCGATCACAGTAGAAAAATCTTTTCCTTTGGCAGGTCCCAGGTTCAATTTCATTTCTTCCATCTGCAATGTTCTTGCACTTATATCATTCATGATCATCAATCCGCCGATATATTCATCCGCTTCTTCTGCTTTGATATTTCTTCCATGTTTGCAGATCAGCACTGCTACTTCGAGTTCGAAATCGAGTTTATCAAAATGATCCGGCATGCAATTGATATCGCCGGGCCCCTGTATGCTATGATGATTGGTGAAATAGAAAATAGGGTATTGATCAAATTCAGGGATCATTTCTACTTTACGGTTGCGGCGCGCGGCGGCTACGTGCTGGCGAAAAGCATATCCATCGCGGCAGGAAGTAGGAAAAGGAACGGGGGCTATCAGGTCCAGGTCATTTGCCGGTGTGCCCCTGCTGCTCGAACGCTGCCCTTCCCTTAGCATCAGTTCACCCGCCTGCGCTACCGGGAAAAGGTCCTCCCAGTAATTCAGGAACATACTCATGGTGCCGGGCAGATCGGGATGCAATACATCCATATCGTAGATCATATTGTTGACAAGCACACCCAGTTGCTCATGTCCTTCGCGGGTATAGGTAACTAATTTCATTAACAGATTTTTAAGAACCGCTAAGGTAGGAATGTTCGGCAAAAGGATTGATTTACTGCCAATTATATTTCCTGTTGCGCAGCAGAATGACCTGTTATTATAAGCAATTTTCAATTTATCTTTGCGCCATGCAGTTTGAGAAAATACATAATAAAGGGCAGGCCAGGCTTTTCAAAAATGATTTCCTGGAAATGCTGACCAAAACGCATCCGTTGGTGATCTGGGGCATGTACCTGCCAATCATCGGCTATATGCTTTATTATAGTTATGAGGGATTAGGCTATTCAACACAAAGAGTGATCCTTACTTTTTTAGGAGGTATGCTTTTCTGGACCTTCTTCGAATATATCGCGCACCGGTTTGTTTTTCATTTGATCAGCAGGAACAAAAGGATGCAGAAATTCGCTTACACCCTGCATGGCAATCACCATCATTATCCGCGTGATAAGCAACGCTTGTTCATGCCGCCGGTTCCCAGTATTCTTATTTCTTCGGCCATATTTGGTTTGCTGTATCTTTTTATGCGCAGCAATACATTCATGTTCTTCCCCGGTTTTGTACTGGGATATTTAATGTATGGCACCATGCATTATGCGATCCATGCCTGGAATCCCCCCTTTAAATGGATGAAACCTTTATGGCGCAATCACCACCTGCATCATTATAAAAATGAACACAACGGGTTTGGTGTAAGCTCTACGATCTGGGATCATGTCTTCGGTACGATGTTCGATCTGAAGAAAGAAAAAGATGATAAGGAAAAGATTAAAGAGTTGATGTTTGAAAAGAAGAATAAATAATTAGTTTACATGTTAAGGGCTAAATTTTAAATGCTAAATGTCAGCAAACAAGATAATTTAAAATTTAGCACTTAACATCATACCTCACCACTTCTCCTCCTCGCTGATATCCTTCTCTTTCTGTTTGAATGCTTCGCGTGATTTTATTTTTTGCACCTGTCGTTCTATTAACAGGTCGGTAATGATCTCTGCTGCTTCACGGTCTTCATTTTCCTCCAGCATGGCCCTGAGTTTATTTTCATTGACATCAACGCGGTAAAGGATCGCGATCAGTTTGTTGAAGTCGCGCTGCAACAAATCATTTACCCGGTCGACTAATAATTGACGGCCGGGTATGGTATCATCTTTCACCATGATTTCAATGTCCTGTGCTACACCTGAAAATATTTCTTCCTGTTTCATATTCCTGGCAAGCTAAATATAACCACATTATAAAAAAATTGTTAAAGAATATTGGCATTACATGAAATACGAAAATAATCGTATATTGCTGTCTCATAGCCAAACCAAGCCAAAGTATACCAAGCCATGAGAAAGATTGTCTTTTTGACCTGTCTGCTGCCCTTACTATGCACTTATGCGATCTCCCAGGGTGTATTGACCGGTAAGATCATTGATTCATCTTCCAAAAAGCCCTTAAGTCTTGCTACCATTACTGTTTTCAAAGCAGCTGATACGGCACTGATCACGTATCGTCTGAGTACACCGGAAGGCGATTTCAAAGTTCCTAATCTTCCTGTCGGCCAGGAATGCCGCGTCGTTATTTCATTTTCGGGGTATGCTGTATACCGCAAAGAATTTACACTCACCCCGGACCAGCCCACACATGATATCGGTACGATCTCTATGGCAACCGATGCGAAATCTCTCGATGAGGTATTGGTGATAGCAGAGCGGCCCCCGGTAATTATCAAACAGGACACGATCGAGTTCAATGCATCTGCGTTCAAGACATTACCCAATGCATTGGTAGAGGATCTATTGAAAAAATTGCCTGGTGTGCAGGTGGATAAAGATGGTAATATCAATGTCAATGGTAAACCGGTCAACCGGATACTCGTGGATGGAAAAACTTTTTTTGGCGATGATCCGAAAATGGCGACCCGTAACCTGCCTGCCAATGTGATCGATAAAGTGCAGGTGACCGATGATAAAGAAGAAATGATGCGCAATGGCGATGACAATCCCAATAATGTAGGGAAAGTTGTCAATATCACGTTGAAGAAAGGAGTAAAGAAAGGATGGTTCGGGAAATTATATGCGGGCGGCGGGTCCGATAATTTATATGAAGCCGGAGGTATCGCCAATATATATCGCGATACATTGCAGTTAAGTGTATTGGGGTATACGAATAACTTAAACAAAGCAGGATTCAGTTATTCGGAACTGCTGCAGGCCGGTGGCCTGGACCGGACAAGAAGTAACAGCAGCAGCAGCAGTACAAGTATCTGGAACAATTCGAGTGGCGGTAACAGCGTTTCGATCAATGGCGTCAACTTCGGAGGTATACAGGGTGGCGGTGGGATTGCTACCAGCAAGGGAATCGGTTTTAATATGAACCATGCGCCTTCCACCAAGCGTTCTTTCTTTGCCCAATACTTTTATGGAAATGTGCATGTAGACAGGCACAGTTTTACTCAAACAGAGCAGTACAATCTTGATACGGTCGTCACCAATAATACACGGGTAGATGCAGATGCGATCACCAACTCACATAATATTGGTATAGGAGCGCGGTTAAAACCGGATTCGGTGACCAATATTTTGATCAATGCCAATTATACGATTGGTCTTTCTGACGAGGACAGGATCAGCGATATCATCAGCAACAATAATAAACTGGGCCCGCTGAGCAATGGAGATGTGTTACAAAATAACCAGGGCACTACGCGTTATTACCGGCACATGATTTCCTATACACGATTGTCAAAAACAAAAAAGGGCCGGCGGGTATCGATCAGTCATAACCTGGATATCAATAACCGGTTTAATGATAATTCTACAGAAACAGGTCTGCAATTTCAATATCCCACTGCTTTCGATAGCGTGAACGCACAGTTGCGCAGGGAAAGAATACCGAGAACAGATGCGAACCTGGTCGTCAATTACAGCGAACCGCTTGGCAAAGGATTTACCTTTCGCGGCGGCGGCCGTTATGAATTTGGATTATTACATAATGATATCGGCACATTTAATCGGAATGGCGGTCCCGAATACGATGTACCCAATACTTCACTCAGCAGTAAATTCAGGAGGATCAGTCATAAGGGTATGATCACGGCAGGGATCAAGTATAAGATCAAGGATCTTACCATTACCCCTTATGGCAGGTTCATGTCGCAGTATGTAGATAATGAATTATTATCGTTCAGTACTTCAGTAAAACAAAAGCAAACGGCATGGCTGCCTGCGTTCGCGATTGTTTACAAACAGATCAACCTTGGATATAATAAGGATATATCGCTGCCTTATTACAGCTACCTGATCCCTGTAAGCGACAATTCAAATCCGTATTTTATCAACCTGGGAAATATCAATCTCTTGCCGGTCGAAAGACACAATATCTCGTTGAACTATTTTCTGAACGATACCAAGCGCACACTGAATATGTATTTTTATGTGAGTGGTGCGGTCATCAATAATGATATTATTCAAAGCATCAGTATCAACGATAAGGGGGTGCAGACAAATACGCCCGTCAATGCCGATGGCACCCGCAATTTCTATGTCAACATCAATATAAATAAACAGTACAAGAAGAACCCGAAGTTTATTTTTTCCTGGAACACCGGTAATAATTTTAATTATACCCGCTACCGTCTTTTATACAACAGCGAGAATAGCTGGCAAACGACAATCAACTATAATCACTGGTTTGGCGTGAATATGAACTGGAACGATAAAGTGGAGTGGAATGTTTCCTACAGTCTCGGAACCAATTTTACCAGGTATACCAGCACAGCGTTTAAGAAATTAAACCTGAAATACCAGTACATGGAAAACGAGCTGGTATTGCGTTGGCCCAAACACGTGATCTGGGAAACACAATGCGCGTATAGTTACAATAGCAATACAGCGCCGGGAGTGCCTAAAAACATTGTCCGCTGGAATGGGGCGGTGAACTTCACGATGTTAAAGAATGAAGCGGGGGTATTAAAGCTGAGTATGTTTGATATCCTGGATCGCAATCAGAATGCTTATTCCTATGCTTCGCGGAATATGATAACATTCTCTGAAACAAATGCCTTATCGCGTTATTTCATGGCAACGTTTACCTATAATGTGAGGGCGGCAGGCGCTAAAAAGAAAGTGGGAGGTAGAGAAAGGTTGTTCTTGTTCTGATGGTTTGAAAAGAATATAGTTTCAGATTGCTTGAGAAATAGAACACGGATAGAAGTGGATGGACGGATAAAAGATAGATCAGGGTTTGATTTATAAAATCAAATTGCTGTTGGTACCTGTTTTCTGATGGTATACAGAGTTGTGAAGTTTCGGATTGTTTGCAAAGTAGAATACGGATAGAAATAGATAAACGGATAACAGATAGATTCGATTAAATGAGATTTTGAATTCAATTAATATCCGTCCATCCACTTCTATCCGTGTTCTACTGATCCTATATAAAAACTAATCAGAATTTTTCTATCACTCCCAATCCAAACAATGCAAAATCATATTTGACAGGATCATTTTTATCCAATCTTTTTAAATACGCGGTAAGCTCAATAGCTGCCCGCCAATCCATTTGCTTTCTCGATAAAAGATCGAATCTTTTCGCCACTCTTGCCACATGCAAATCGATCGGGCAGATCAATTGAGAAGGGGAAATATTTTCCCATATCCCGAAGTCAACGCCATTTTTATCCTTTCGTACCATCCAGCGTAAAAACATATTCAGGCGCTTGCAGGTCGATCCTTTTTCCGGTGTGGCAATATGTTTCCTCGTACGCAGAGGCGCATCTTCCAGTGAAAAGAAATAATGATGAAAGCCCGACAGGGCCTGTTCAATATTTTTATCTCCGGGTTCCATCCATTTGGAAAAAGCTGTTTCCAAAGAATTATGCGAAGTATAATGATGCTTCAGGAAGTCAACGAAGTATAAAAGATCGGTGGGATTGAATGTGCGGTGTTTGAACTGTAATAATTTTTTCAGCTCATTATCCGAAGCATTTTTAATGAAATCATAGGGAGCCATATCCATCAGTTGCATCAGTTCCCTTGATTTCTGAATGATCGTCGTACGGTTTCCCCAGGCAAAGAGGGCCGCGAAAAAACCAGCCAGCTCAATGTCTTGTTTTACCGTAAATAAATGGGGGATGGATACAGGATCATCTTTAATAAAAGAAGGTTGATTATATGCATCAACCTTCTTATCCAAAAAATCTTTAAGAGAATCATTCATATCGTATCTGCTTCATCAGACGGGATCTCCGCCCCTGATGAGCCGCAATATAATGGCAATAATAGCAATTACCAGCAAAATATGAATCAATGAACCGACCGAGAATACGAAGAAGCCAAGTACCCAGCCGATCAGCAGGATTATAGCAATAAGGTAAAGCATAACATCTGGTTTAAAATGATCAAATAGTTGGATGTGTACACCCACAATTTTGCATAAACGATGCCAAACCAGTTACAGGGAAGCTTTTACCCAATCGCTTTTTCCAGGTCGTTGATGAGGTCATCTGCGTCCTCGATACCGATGCTTAGTCTTATCAATGAATCACTTAAACCGTTCCTGATCCTTTCTTCCCGGGGAATAGAAGCATGGGTCATGGAAGCAGGATGATTGATCAATGATTCTACACCACCCAGGCTTTCGGCCAGTGAAAACAGTGTAGTGGAAGAAAGCAGTTTGTGTGCCGCTTCTGCGCTATCATCTTTCAATATAAAACTGATCATACCACCAAAGCCACGCATTTGTTTTTTAGCAATAGCATATCCCGGGTGATCTTCAAATCCCGGCCAGTATACTTTGCCGACCTTCGGATGATTGCGTAGCCACTTGCCGATCTTCTCTCCATTAATGCAATGCTGCTGCATGCGTACATGCAATGTTTTTATGCCACGTAATACCAGGAAGCAATCCATGGGGCCGGGCACCGCGCCACAACTTTTTTGTATGAAGTATAATTTTTCACGCAGACCGGCATCATTCATAATTAAGGCACCCTGTATAACATCACTATGCCCGCCCAGGTATTTGGTAGAGGAGTGCATGACGATATCGGCACCGAGATCAAGCGGGTTTTGCAGGTAAGGGGAAGCAAATGTATTGTCAACGCAGAGCCATGCATTGGCTTTTTTTGCGATCGCGGATGCTTTTTCGATATCCGTAATATTCATTAACGGGTTGGTCGGTGTTTCCAGCCAGATCAGTTTTGTTTTACCGGTTACCGCTTTTTGAATGGCTTCGGTACTGGTAGCATCCACATAAATGAACCTGATACCGAATTTTTCAAATATTTTGGTGAACAGGCGATAAGTGCCGCCATACATATCATTACCGGCAATGACCTCATCGCCTGGTTCCAGTAATTTGATCACGGCATCGGTAGCCGCTACACCGCTGCTGAAGGCGAGCCCGTATTTGCCGTTTTCGATGATCGCCAGCGCATCTTCAAGCGCTTTACGTGTAGGGTTCTGACTGCGGGCATATTCATAACCTTTGTTTTTACCGGGCGCTTCCTGCACATAGGTGGAAGTTTGGTAGATAGGGGTCATAACAGCACCGGTAGAAGGATCAGGTTCTGCACCTGCATGGATAAACTTGGTAGCGATCTTCATAATATCATTAATTGGTTAATACTTATAAATAAAGTCATGTGTTATGTAAAGAAGCAATGGATCTGTACGGATATTCTTTGCGTCTTTGCGTGAAATGCAAAGATGTGAAAAATTACGCTAGCATATAGTAAAACAACGGTTTACCATTCATCCTTCGATCTTTTCCTTTAACAAATCCTTAATGGCGATCAGCCGGAAAAAGAAATCACGTTTCGTCGGGATAAATCAACTATTCAAATTCTATTTAAAGCGGTTTAGCGGTTTTTAAGGTTTTGTAACGTATTCAACAGCAATATACCTGCTTACCGGCAATCGACATTCTCCTTGTATCCGGCTGTTAGCGGGAGTACATTCGGTCAGCATTTTCAACCATTAAAAGTATAAATCATGAAAAAATTATTTTACCTGGCTGTCCTGCTGACTGGTTTGGCAGCCAATGCAACTCCTCCTTCCGATGCGAGTGTCAATGAGAAGATCATGAAGGCATTTGCAGAAACCTTTAATACGGCACAGGATGTAACCTGGCACCAGTATGAAAATTATTCGCAGGCCAATTTCCGCCTGGATGATATCCAGATCCGTGCACAGTATGATGATGCGGGTACACTTATCAAGACAACCCGTTATTATACCGAAAAACAATTGCTGCCAAACATTGTTGCCAAACTGAAGAAGAAATTTGCGGGAAAAGAAATTGGTGGTATCACCGAGATCACATCCGATGATGAAGTGAGTTTTACGATCAACCTGAAAGACGATAAGAACTGGTATATCGTAAAATCAGATATCTATGGCAACCTGCAACAAATGGATAAATATAAAAGGGCTGACCTGTAAAGCTCTCCTGACATATGTGTTTAGTGAATCATCCTTGATCTGAATTGTCTCGTCTGTTTGACGGGACAATTTTTTTCTATGTGAACCCTTTATGCCCTATGTGCCTATGTGATGAATCTACGCCGATCTGCTATAGTACTACAACAGCATTGCGTAATCTTTACCACATAGGCACATAGGGCATAAAGGGTTCACAT